>JANQRO010000066.1 GCA_028284525.1 Myxococcota bacterium
TGGTCGCGCCGATCAGGGTGACCGTGCCGCGTTCGACGTGGGGCAGGAGCCCGTCCTGTTGCGCGCGGTTGAAGCGGTGGATCTCGTCGTGGAAGAGCAGCGTCCGGGTGCGGTTGCGCAGCGCGCGGTCGACGACGGCGCGGACGTCCTTCACCCCCGCGCTCACCGCCGACAGCGACTCCAGGACCGCGCCGGGGAGCGCGTCCGCCAACAGCCGCGCCAGCGTCGTCTTGCCGCTCCCCGGTGGACCCCAGAAGATCAACGAGGGCAGACGTCCCGAGTCGAGGAGTCGCCGCAGCGCGCCGTCGGGCCCGACGAGGTGGTCCTGCCCGATCACTTCGTCGAGGCTGCGGGGGCGCATGCGCTCCGCCAGGGGCGCGCCTCCGGCGGGCGCGGGGGGCGCCGCGTCGGCGGTGACCGGCGCTTCGGGGAAGAGGTGGAGCGAGCCCTCGCGCGTCTCCCGGGTCATCCCCCGAGGCTAGCAATGTGCTGGAGCCCCCCTGGATCGCGGGGCGTGTTGACCGCCCACCCGGGCTTGCTACCACCCCGCGAGGCGAGGCGACTGCGATGATCCGTTGTGTCGGGTTGGCACTGAAACGAGGCGAGGCCCGCGCGCTCGACGCGGCCCGCGAGCTCAAGAAGTGGCTCGGTGGGAGCGGTGTCGACGTGCTCTTCGACGCCGAGGGTGCGGCGGCGGCCGGCGAGGCCGCCTGCCCGCGCAGCGAGCTGGCCAACCGCTGCGATTTGATCCTGGTGCTGGGCGGCGATGGCACCTTTCTGTCGGTGGCCCGCGAGGTCGGCGGCCGGCGTGTGCCGCTGCTCGGGGTGAACCTCGGCACCCTGGGCTTTCTCACCGAGCTCTCCGTCGACGAGGTGGAGGAGGCCTTCGCCAAGCTCCTCTCCGGCGACATCCCCATCGAGACCCGGATGCGTCTCGCCGTCGCGGTGCTGCGCGGCGACCACGTGGAGCGCGAGTACCTGGCGCTCAACGACGTGGTGATCACCAAGGGCGGAGTCTCTCGGCTGATCGACCTCGAAGCCCGCGCCGACGGCCAGCTCGTCACGACCTACCACGCGGACGGCTTGATCGTCGCGACCCCGACCGGCTCGACCGCCTACTCGCTGTCGGCCGCGGGGCCGATCCTGCTTCCCGATCTCGAGGCGATGCTCCTCACGCCGATCTGTCCCCACACCCTCACCCAACGCCCCGTGGTGCTCCCCGACCGCGTGACCATCGAGATCACCCTGGCCGGGACCGGCGAGGAGGTGCAGCTCACCGTGGACGGACAGGAGAGCACCCACCTGCGCCCGGGAGACCGCGTGCGGGTCACCCGCTCGGCCCACCCGATCCACCTGGTGGTGCCCCACTCGCGTTCGCGCTTCGACGTGTTGCGCACCAAGCTGCGCTGGGGCGAGCGGTGAGACCGGAACCTCCCGTGCGAGCGGCGCGTTGATCGAGAGCCTTCGCATCCGCAACCTCGCGGTCGTCGAGGAAACGGTGGTGGACTTCGTTCCGGGGCTCAACGTGCTGACCGGGGAGACCGGCGCCGGGAAGTCGCTGATCCTCGGCGCCCTCGGCCTCCTCACCGGCGCTCGCGCCAGCGCCGACGCGGTGCGCGCAGGGGCGGACAAAGCGAGTGTCGAGGCGATCGTCGACACCACGCGGCTCCCCGAGCTCGAGCGTGAGCTCGCCGAACAGGGCGTCGAGATCGACGACCACAGCCTCGTCGTGTCGCGCACCGTCTCGGCCGAGGGCCGCAGCCGCGCCCAGATCGGCGGTCAATGGGTGCCGGTCGCAGCGCTGCGCGAGCTCTTCGATGGGCGCATCGAGATCAGCAGCCAGCACGCCTCCCAGGGGCTGCGGCGCCGGGACGAGCACGCCGCGAGTCTGGATGCCTTTGGCGGAGGGCTCGCCCTCGCCGCATCGGTGCGTGCCCGCTACGCGGCGCTGCGCGCGTTGCGCGACGAGCTTCGGGTGCTGCGCGACGCCTCCGCTGAGCGCGAGCGTCAGCGCGACTTTCTTCGCTTCCAGTGCGAGGAGATCGACGACGCCGCGATCGCCGAGGGCGAGTTCGGCGCCCTCGACGACGAGCAGCGTCGTCTCGCCCACGCCGAGGAGATCGCGCGGGGTCGCCAGGGGGCAGCGGCGGCGTTGGCCCCCGAGGACGGGTCCGGGGGCGCCCTCGCCCAGGTCGAGCTCGCGCTGCGCGAGTGCGAGGCGATCGCCGCGGTCGACCCGAGCGTGGCGCCGCTCGTCGACCGGCTGCGGGGGATTCGCGAGGAGCTCGCCGACGCGGCCCTCGACCTGGCCCGTGGCGCCGACCGCGTCGAGGTCGACCCGGCCCGACTCGAGGCGGTCGAGACCCGCATCGAGCAGATCGAAGCGCTGCGCCGCAAGTACGGCGCCACCGAGGTGGAGATCGCCGCCCATCGCGAGGGCCTCGCCGAGACCCTCGCGAGCCTCGGGCAGGACGCGGGGCGGGTGGACGAGCTCGAAACCGAGTGCGCCGCCGCCGCCGAGGCCCTCGCGGCCGACGCCGTCGCGCTGAGCGCCAGCCGGCGCGCGGCGGCCGAGACCCTAGCCGCCGAGGTCGAGCGGGCCTTGTCGGCCCTCGACATGGCGGGGGCGCGCTTCGAGGCCGCCCTACAGCCGGCGAAACCGAGCGAGGGCACACCCTGTGGCCCGGGGGGTGCCGAAGAGGTGGAGTTCTTGCTGAGCGCCAACCCGGGGGAGCCGCCGCGGCCCCTGGTGCGGGTCGCCTCGGGTGGCGAGCTCTCGCGGGTCTTCTTGGCGCTCACCGCCGCGCGGCTGCGCGGCGGGAGCGACGAGGGCCGGATGCTGGTCTTCGACGAGGTCGACACCGGAATCGGCGGCCGCGCGATCGACCAGGTCGCCGCCCTGCTCCAGGAGATCGGTGCGCGCCACCAGGTGTTCTGCATCACCCACTGGCCCCAGATCGCGGCCGCTGCGCTCGGCCACCACCGCGTCCGCAAGACGCGGGTCGGTGGCCGCACCCGCACCGCCGTCGAGGCGCTCGGCGCCGAGGGCCGCGTCGAGGAGCTCGCCCGGATGGCGGGCGGCACCAAGGTGACCACGGCGACCCGGCAGCACGCCCGGGAGCTGCTCAAAAAACGGAACAAGACGACCCGTCGTTCGCGCGGTTCTCGGGCGTCGGCGCCGTCTCGCCCCTCCTGAGGCCGCGAGACCCGCCGCGACCGGCGGCCGCGGGGCCCCTCAGCGATGCGCAGCTTCGCTGCGCAAGTGCCGCGGGTTCTCGGGGGTAAAGCTCTCGCCGCCACGATCCGAAAGGAAACGGAGAAACCGGTTCTCGCCGGCGCGACGGGCGGCCCTCGGGCGGCGTTCGCACGGGATCGGACCGGGGCGGAGGGCCAAGTGGCGAGTCGCGAACAGGAAGCGCCGGAGCGCGGACGGGGGACCCCGAAACGGGTCCCGCCGGGCCCCACCGTCCGCATTCTGTCGGGCTTCTTCGAGGGGCTCGAGCTCCCGATCGATCGCGACTGGCTCGTGATCGGGCGCGGTCGTCAGGCGGGCCTGGTGTTGGCGGAGCCCACCATCTCGCGCGCCCACGCGGCGCTCGGCTACGACGGCACCGCGTTCTTCGTGCAGGACCTCCAGAGCACCAACGGGACGATGGTCAACGGGGAGCGACGCGACCGCGCGCCGCTCCAGGACCACGACGAAATCCAGATCGGCCGGCTGCAGCTGCAGGTGCAGATCTCGCCGCGGCGCGACGCCGCGTAGGCCAGCGAGGGGAATCAGCGGACATGGAAACGCGGTACACGGTCATTCTCGTCCCGGAGGGTCAGTCTGCCGTCCGCCGATATACGGTACTCGGGTCGAACGTCAAACGCGCGGGGATCGGTCTCGGCGTCGTCGCGTTCTTCGCCCTCGTGCTCGTCGGCGACTGGGTGCGGCTGCGGCTCCAGGCCGTCGACGTCGACAAGCTCCGCGCCGAGACCGAAGTGCAACGCGAAGAAATCGTCGCGCTGTCGGAAGACGTGGCCCGTGCGAACCAGGAGCTCGGCCGGCTCGCCGAGCTCGAGCGCAAGATCCGCATCATCGCCGACCTGCCCGCCACCCTCGCCCAGACCGGGGACATCGAGGCCGAAGACGGCCAGGGCGGGCCGGACGACATCGACTTCGACAGCGACCAGCCGATGCCCGCGGTGATCGACCCCGAGCCGGTGCCGGTGGCGCCCGAGATCGATCCGACGGCGGCCGCGCGCCGACACGAACGGATTCGCGAGGATCCCCACAGCGGGTTGTCCGAGCTGCGCGAGTGGGCGTCGGACATCCTGCGCCTGGTGTTGACCCGCGGCTCGTCCTTCCACGAGCTCGCCGACAGCCTCGAGAACAAACGCGTGCAGCTCGCGGCGACGCCCTCGATCTGGCCGGCGCAGGGATGGGTGACCTCGGGCTACGGCCGGCGCATCCACCCGATGACCGGGCGGCGCCACTTCCACGCGGGGCTCGACATCGCCGCGTCCTTTGGCACACCGGTGATCGCTCCCGCGAACGCGCGGGTCACCTTCGCCGGGCGCAAGAACCGGGCGCTCGGGAAGACCGTGATCCTCGATCACGGCACCGGCACCCGCACCTGGTACGGACACCTCGCCGAGATTCACGTGGAACGAGGGGAGCGCGTGAGTCGCGGACAACAGATCGGCGCGGTGGGGAGCACCGGGCGCAGCACCGGGCCCCACCTGCACTACGTCGTCGAGGTGAACGGAAAGGCGGTCAACCCGATCGACTACGTCATCGACTAGCGGGCCATCACCCCGTCGCCGCGGTCGTTTTTGCCGCCCCGGGCCGATTGCCTACATTTCCGCGACCACCCCCTCGCTGGACTCCCACGTGATCCAAAGCGTTCTCCGCAAGGTTCTGGGCAGCCAGAACGACCGCGAGCTCAAGCGTCTGCGACCCCTGGTCGAGCGGATCAACGGGCTCGAGGGCGGGCTCACCGCCCTGTCGGACGACGCGCTGCGCGGCCAGACCGCGGCCTTCCGCGGGCGGATCGAGCAGGGGGAGAGCCTCGACGCGCTGCTCCCCGAGGCCTTCGCGACGGTGCGCGAAGCGGCCCGGAGGACCCTCGGCCAGCGCCACTACGACGTCCAGCTGATCGGGGGGATCGCGCTCCACCAGGGCAAGATCGCCGAGATGAAGACCGGCGAGGGGAAGACGCTGGTCTCCACGCTCCCGAGCTACCTCAACGCCCTGGGCGGCGGGGGCGTCCACATCGTCACCGTGAACGACTACCTCGCCAGCCGTGACGCCGAGTGGATGGGGCGGGTGCACCGCTTCCTCGGTCTCGAGGTCGGCTGCATCCTCCACGACATGTCCGACGCCGAGCGCCGCGCGGCCTACGGCGCCGACATCACCTACGGCACCAACAACGAGTACGGCTTCGACTACCTGCGCGACAACATGAAGCGCACCCTCGACGAATACGTGCAGCGCGACCTGCGCTTCGCGATCGTCGACGAGGTCGATTCGATCCTGATCGACGAGGCCCGGACGCCGCTGATCATCTCGGGTCCCTCGGAGGAGAACACGCAGGTCTACGGCGTCGCCGACCGCGTGGTCCAGCAGCTCAAGGCCGGAACCAAGGGCGAGCCCAACAAAGAGATCGAAGAGACCGGCGACTTCTGGTTCGACGAAAAGGACCACCTCGCCGCACTCACCGAGCAGGGTGTGCACCGCGTCGAGAAGCTGCTTCGCATCCCGAACCTCTACGCCCCGGACATGCTCCCGGTGAACCACGCGGTGAACCAGGCGCTGGTCGCGCGTCACCTGAAGAAGATCGACGTCGACTACGTGGTGAAGACCGGCGAGAAGGGGCGTCCCGAGGTCATCATCGTCGACGAATTCACCGGTCGGCTGATGCCCGGCCGCCGCTGGTCCGACGGTCTCCACCAGGCGGTCGAAGCCAAGGAGGGGATCGCGGTCCAGAGCGAGAACCAGACCCTCGCCTCGATCACCTTCCAGAACTACTTCCGGATGTACGACAAGCTCGGCGGCATGACCGGGACCGCCGACACCGAGGCGCCCGAGTTCGCCAAGATCTACGACCTCGACGTCCTCGTCGTGCCGACCAACCAGGCGATGATCCGCGACGACCTTCCGGACGTCATCTACAAGACCGAGCGCGAGAAGTTCGACGCGGTGATCGAGGACATCCGCGAGCGTCACGAGCGCGGGCAACCGGTGCTCGTCGGGACGATCGCGATCGAGACCTCGGAGCTCTTCGCCAAGAAGCTGAAGCGCGCAGGGGTGCGGCACAACGTGCTGAACGCCAAACACCACGAGCGCGAGGCCGAGATCGTCGCCCAGGCCGGTCGCGAAGGGGCCGTCACGATCTCCACGAACATGGCGGGTCGTGGCACCGACATCGTCTTGGGCGGAAACGCCGAGGCGATGGCCCTGGCCAAGTGCGGCGGGGACCGCGAGCACCCGGATTTCGCCGAGCGGCTGACGGGGTTCGAGACACAGTGCGGTGAGGAGCGCGAGCGCGTCCTCGCAGCCGGCGGTCTCCACATCCTCGGCACCGAACGCCACGAGAGCCGTCGTATCGACAACCAGCTCCGCGGCCGGTCGGGACGCCAGGGCGACCCGGGCTCGAGCCGCTTCTACCTCTCTCTCGAAGACAACCTGCTCCGTCTCTTTGGCTCCGACCGCATCACCGGGTGGATGGAGCGGCTGGGGCTCGAAGAGGGCGAGGCCATCGAGCACCGCTTCATCACGAGGGCCATCGAGAACGCCCAGCGCAAGGTCGAGGCGCGCAACTTCGACGTGCGCAAACACCTGCTCGAGTACGACGACGTGATGAACAAGCAGCGTCAGGCCTTCTACGGTCGGCGCCGCACCCTGCTCGCCGCCGACGATGCCGCCGACGAGATTCCGGAGATGGTCGAGGGCTTCGTCGTCTCGCTCCTCGAGAGCCACTGGCCGGACAAGGACGAGGCCGACGCCGACACCTGCGCCGCGCTGGCCACCGCCCTCGACGTACAGTTCGGCACCGAGTTCGACCCGACGGCGCCCCCCTTCACCGAGGACGCAAAGGTGGTGCGCGACCGCGACGTCATGGGACGGGGCATCCTCGACGCGCTCCTCGAACGCCAGCGCGACCGCGCGGCCCGTTGGGACGATCTGCGCAAGCGCTACCCGGCCGCAGGCCTGATCTCGTGGTCGGGGCTCGAGCGCGAGGTGCTGCTGCGCACCCTCGATCGTCTCTGGAAGGACCACCTGCTCTCGATGGACTCGTTGCGCGACGGCGTGCGCTTCCGCGGCTACGCCCAGCGCGATCCGAAGGTGGAGTACGCCCGCGAAGGCTTTGCGCTCTTCGAGGAGATGAACGAGCGCATCGATCTCCAGACCACCGAAGAGCTGTTCAAGGTGTGGGTGGACGAAACCCGTCTGGCCCAGATCCAGGAGAGCGCGCCGCCGCCGGGATCCCCCCTCGCGGCGCCGGCGCCCGCGTCGCAGCCCAACCCTCCGGCCGCTCCGGCAACCCCCGCGGCGCCGGCCGGCGGGCGAAAACGGGCGCCCAAGGCGGGCAAGGTCGGCCGCAACGACCTGTGCCCCTGCGGCAGCGGGAAGAAATACAAGCGGTGTTGCGGCGCCTGAGCGCCGGGGGGAGCTCGCGTCATGGCCTACGAACGTTTCGTACTGATCGTCGACGACGACGCGGGGACCCTCGCGCCGCTCTCGCTCCAGCTGATCCGGATGGGGATCGACACCCTCTACACCAACCAGCACGACGAAGCGTCGCTGCTGGCGAGCCAGGAGTCGCGGCGCATCGGGGCCCTGATCCTGCCGATGGGGATGGACTCCTCGGTGGTGGCGACCACGATCTCGGGGGTTGCCGAACGCGCGTCGCTCAGCAGCTCGGCGGTGGTGATGGTGGGTCCGGCCCCGGACATCAAGATGCGTGTCAACCTGCGCAGCCGCGGCGTGCGGTGGTGGATCGAGCCGGAGGACGACCCCGTCACCCTGCGCTCGTTGGTGATGTTCGTGATGTCGTCGGAGGACGACCTCGACAGCCGCATCGAGCCCCGGGTTCCGGCGCTGCTGATGGCCGAGGTCTCGACGGGCACCGAGACCCTCGACGCCCGGGTGCGCAACCTCTCGGTGGGGGGAGCCTTTCTGGAGCTCGACGAGTCGATCGACCCGGAGGCCGAGCTCAAGATCGCGATCGCCCTCGAGGAGGAGCGTCTCGAGGCCTCCGGGCGCGTCGCCTTCCAGCTCGATCCGGCGAGCACCCGGCCCGAGGGCGTGCCCGCCGGGGTGGGCGTGGCCTTTGGCGAGCTCGACCTCGCGAGCCAGGCGGTGGTCCGTCGTTTTCTCGCCGAGCTCCTGGGGCGCTATCAACTCTGAATGGCCGACGACATCCAGGTCCCCGGGTTTCGCGTCGCGGGGGTCCGCTGTGGCATCAAGGAGCGGGGGCTCGACCTCGCACTGATCGCCTGCGACAGCCCCGCCGTCGCGGCGGGGGTCTTCACCCGGTCGACCGTGGTGGGGGCGCCGGTGGCTCTCTCCCGATCCCATCTGCGGAGCGGGGCCGTGCGCGGCATCGTCGCCAACGCGGGCTGCGCCAACGTGGCGATGGGGGAGCGCGGACGCCGCGACGCCCAGACGATGGCCGAGGGCGCGGCCCGCGCCCTCCGCTGTGCCCCCGACGAGGTGCTGGTCGCCTCCACGGGCGTGATCGGCGAGCCGCTCCCGATGCCGCGGATCCGACGCGGGATCGGCGACGCCGCCCGCGCCCTCGAGCCCGGCGGGTGGGCCGCGGCGGCCCGGGCCATCATGACCACCGACACGGTGCCCAAGCTCGCGCAACGCAGTCTCCGGATCGGCGGCCGTCGGGTGCGCATCGCGGGCATGGCGAAGGGCTCGGGGATGATCGAGCCCGACATGGCCACGATGCTGGCCTTTCTCGCCACCGACGCCGCGGTGTCGCGCCCGGTGCTGCGACGCGCCCTGCGCGAAGCCGTCGACGCGAGCTTCAACCGGGTGACGGTCGACGGAGAGGGCTCCACCAGCGACAGCGTGATGCTGCTCGCGGGCGGCGGCGCGGGCCACGCGCCCCTGCGCGGGCCGCGCAGCCCCGGCCTGCGGGCCTTTCGCGACGCCCTCGGCGAGGTGTGCGAGGAGCTCGCCCGGGCGGTCGCCCGAGACGGGGAGGGCGCCACCAAGCTCGTGACGGTCGTGGTGGGGGGCGCCGCGACGAACGCCGAGGCCGAGCGCGCCGCCCGGCGCATCGCCAACTCGATGCTGGTGAAGACGGCCCTCTTCGGGGGCGATCCCAACTGGGGCCGCATTCTCCAGACGATCGGCGCCGAGCGCGTGCGGGTGCGGCTCGAGCGCGCCGAGGTGCGTCTGGGCGGGGTGGCGGTGTTCCGCCGGAGCGCCGCCTCGGCCCTGCGCCGCGCCGCCGCGCTGGCGGCCACCCCCCGGC
>JANQRO010000079.1 GCA_028284525.1 Myxococcota bacterium
CGGCGATGCCCGGACGTTTGTAGAAGTCGGCGCGGCGCAGGGTCTGCATCACCGCACTCACCTGGCCGGCGAGGGTGCCGTGGATCTCGGGGAGCCTGCGCTCGATGATCTCGCGCTCCTTCTCCGCGGTGGGGTAGTCGATCCACAGATACAGACAGCGGCGCTTGAGCGCGTCGCCGAGCTCGCGGCTGCGGTTGGAGGTGAGCACGACCAGCGGGGTCTGCACGGCGCGGAAGGTCGTGAGCTCGGGGACGGTCACCTGGAAGTCGGACAGGATCTCGAGGAGGAAGGCCTCGAACTCCTCGTCGGCGCGGTCGACCTCGTCGATCAGGAGGACCGCCGGTCGGGGCCCCGGGTGGCGGATCGCGCGCAGGAGCGGCCGCTCGAGCAGGAACTCGTCGCCAAAGATCTCCCGCTCGAGGGCCTCGCGATCGGCGTTCCCGGACTCGGCGAGGCGGATGTGGAGGATCTGGCGGGCGTAGTTCCACTCGTAGAGGGTGGTGCTGGCGTCGAGCCCCTCGTAGCACTGGAGCCGGATCAGCGGAGTGTCGAGACAGGTCGCCAGCACCTTGGCGACCTCGGTCTTCCCGACCCCCGCCTCGCCCTCGAGGAGGATCGGCTTCTCGAGCTGGGCGGCGAGCATCACCGTGATGGCCAGGGCGCGGTCGGCGACGTACCGGTCGCCGGCAAAGGCGGCCTCGACGGCGTCGGCGGAGGAAAAGAGCGTCTTCGGTGCGTCGGTCACCGCGGTACCTCGTGGCGGACGAGCACAGAGAAGTACACCAGCCGGGCCCGGAGAGCCGCGCCCCGCGAACCGGGAGCCAGAAGCGACGGCTCGGACGCCCCCGCGGCCCGGCAGCCGGGCGAGGAAATCGCGGCGGATCATCCGCGGGATCGGGCCGGCCCCGGGCTCCACCCGGACGCGCTTCGTGTCGCCCCTGCGGGCCCCTGGATCGGGAGCGGCCCGATGGACCCACCGCCCGGGCGGCCCGGCGCCCGGGCGCCTAGGGCGAACCCGAGATCGCGGCGGGAAGGCCCCGGCGCACACCCGCGGCGGGAGCATCCGGAGCGATCCGGCCGGGTCTGTCCATCCGCGCCACCGGAGCGATCGGGACCGGCGCGCGTTTCCACAGCGAATCGCGCGGCTGGGAGAAGTACTGAGTGAGACCCGCGATCCACTGTTGGTTGATCTCGCGCGCGATCTCCGGATAGCCGTCGAATTCGGTCCCCCAGTTGTAGTAGAGCCCCGACGTCACCTCTCGCTCGCCCCGTTTCCCGATGCTGCTCCAGACGACGTCACCGCTGTCCTGCGCGTGGAGGTCCAACCCGACGCGAAGTGTGTTGGTCGTGTACCCCGCCGGCAGCCCGAGCAACCAGAGCAGCGGACCGTAGAACGACAAGCCGTAGCTGATGACGCCCCCTTTGTATTTCATCTCGCTGACGTAGCCCTGAAGGACGTAGTCGATCCCGGGCTCGTTCTCGCGATTGGTGAAGAACACCTCGCGAAAGACCCGGGCGCGTTTGAGGTCGCTCACGAGTGCTTTGGCGAGGTCGTCGGCGGGGCGCACGTTGTAGGAAGAGTGGTAGAGAAAACCGGAGCCGCCCTCGATCCGGTTGTAGTGGATGGGTCCGACCGGAACGAGTGGGATGATGTAGAGCAGCATCCGGTTGGAGTTGCCTCCGGTGCGTCGATCCTGGAACGGGAGGACGGCCACGCGCGTCTCGGACACGACTTCGCCGGGCGTGGCCCGGGACTGCGGGTAGCGCCACGCTCCTGCGCTCGCGCACCCCAGCGGGCCGGCCAGAACGAGACAGAGCAGCAGCTTCGCGACGTAGCGAATCATGGACGCCTCCCCCGCCAGTCACTCGACACGATGACGCTCGGATCCGCGTCTGCAATCGGTCGAAACCCAAGCGGGGGATGTCGTCTTCGAGCCGTGCCCAGCCGGCCTGCGCCGCGCGGAGGTCGAGGAGGATCGGCTTGCGACGCTCGGGTCGATCGGCGTAGCGGGAGTGCCCCCGAGCGGGCGACGAAGCCGCCCATCGAGGTCCCGAGCGACGTGGGCGTTCTCCTGTCCCACGCCTGGGGGAGCACCATGGGTTGTCGGCCAGCCTGGGGGAGCACCATGGTGTCGTCGGCCAGCGCGTCGACGACCTCGGCACCACAGGCGTCGGGAGACCAAGGCCGCGGATCAGGAGTCCGTGGTCCCGCTCGCGGCGCGTCTCCCGCGGCGACCGCCGCCGCGTGGCGCGGACGGCGCAGCGGCTGCGCACGAGTTGCCTTCGGGTTGCGCGAGAGTTGCGAATTCCCCTGAAAAAACCGGAAGTTAGGATGACGGAGGGCAGCAAGATGGGTGAAGATACCCCCATCACCGGCGCCTCTCCGGAAACGGAGCGGCGTCCAAGCGGAAACGGAGTTCAATATGCTGCGCAGCTTCTGGATCCTGGCCCTCGCGGCCTTTCTCCTGGGAGGCGCGCCATCGGCGCATGCCTACCTGGTCTTCTTTGGCGAAGACCTCAACGACAGCGAAGACGACCCGCTCGCGGCGTTCCCCAACGCGAGCGCCGCGGAGGCGGACTTTCTCGCCCTCCTCGACGGCGCGGGCACCGAAGATTTCGAGGGCTTCGCCGAGGGTGACGCGGAGCCCCTCAACCTGATGTTCGGGGGCGTGCTCGCGACCCTCAGTGGCGGCGACGGAATGATCGCCTCCGTCGACGCGGGCGAGACCAACACCGTTGGGCGCTACGGCACGAGTCCCACCAACTACTGGGACGTCGAGGCCGGCGACGACGGCGACTTCCTGATCACGTTCAGCGAGCCCGTCGCGGCCTTCGGGTTCTTCGGCGTCGACATCGGCGACTTCGGGGGCGACCTCGAGCTCCTGCTCGGTCTCGAAGGAGGCGGGGACGAGCTCTTCGACGTCGAGAACACACAGGGTGCGGGTGGGAGCACCGGCGGGTCGGTGCTGTTCTACGGCGTGGTGGCCGAAGAGGACGACGAGCTGATCTCGACGGTGGCGTTCCTGACCGCGTCCGGCGACGGCGACGCCTTCGGCTTCGACGACTTCACCGTCGGCACCCGCGAGCAGACGATGCCCCCCGCTCCGAACCCCGTTCCCGAGCCCGGGACGGCCTTCCTCGTGGGGCTGGGCCTCGTGGGGCTGGGGGCGCGACGCCGACGCGTCTGACCCGCATCCGCGACACTTCCGGCGCCCCCGCCGCCACGGCGGGGGCGCCGCGTGGAGTGATTTCGGGTGCAGGCGCAGTAGGCTCGCACCGCGGATCGCCCGACCCGAGGTGACCGTGCTGAGAGCGGAACCTCGATGAATCGGCGCCAGATTCGCGACATCACCTCGATCATGGAGATCGAGGCGGCGATGATTCCCCTGCTCGATCGCCTCGAGCCTCCGGACCACATGTTGAACCCCTGGGGCGAGGCGTTGCTGCCCGAGCTCCGCCCGCTGGGCCTCGGCCCGGACTCCCGGGTGTTGGACGTCCCGTGTGGCGCCGGCGGCGTGGCGGTGATGGTCGCCCGCCGCTTTGGTGTGCGCGTGCGCGGGGTCGACCTCCTCCCCGCGCACGTGGAGAAGGCCATGGCCCATGCGCGGAGCGAGGGCTGCGCGGCGTTGTGCGAGTTCGCGGTGGGCGACCTGCGCGAGTGCCTGGGGACCGAACGGGGTTACGACGCCGTGCTGTGGATCGCCGCGCCCCATGTGTGGCGGGACGCCGGGGAGACGATCCGCGTCCTGCGCCGTTGTGTCCGACCCGGCGGCACCATCTTCGTCGCGGACGCGTATCGGCCCGACGGGGTCCCCGAGGCGCTCTGCCCCGGCTACCAGAGCTTCGACGACACGACCACCGCGCTGGCCGCCTGCGGGGACCG
>JANQRO010000085.1 GCA_028284525.1 Myxococcota bacterium
ATCCCACCGGGAGGCAGCCACCTCTTCGAGTTCCCGATCCGCCAGACGGGGACCTACTGGTACCACTCGCACAGCGGCCTCCAGGAGCAGCGGGGGCTCTACGGCTCGATCGTGATCGACGAGGGAGCCGACGACCCGGGGCCCGTCCGCGACCACGTCGTGCTGCTCTCCGACTGGACACGGCGCTCTCCCGCCGCGGTCATGCGGAGGCTGCGTCGCGGAAGCGACCGCTTCGCCTACGAGAAGGGGTCGCTGCAGACGCTCTCTGGAGCGGCCCGGGCGGGGGCGCTCGGCGAGACGCTCCGACGCTCGCTCCGCCGGATGCCGCCGATGGACCTCTCCGACGTCGCGTACGACGCGTTCCTCGTGAACGGTCGGCGCGAGGAGACCCTGCGCGGGCGCCCGGGGGAGCGAGTGCGTCTGCGCGTGATCAACGGCTCGGCGTCGACCTACTTCTACCTCGAGAGCGCGGGTCGGCCCCTCGAGGTGGTGGCCGCCGACGGGATGCCGGTCGACCCCGTCCGGAAGCAGCGTCTCCTCATCGCCGTCGCCGAGACCTACGACCTGATCGCGGAGATCCCCGCCGACGGCGCCTACGAGGTCCGGGCGACGGCCCAGGATGGCTCGGGGTTCGCGTCGCTGTGGATCGGCGACGGCGAGCGCCGCGCCGCGGAGGGCCCACCCCGACCGTCGCTCTACACGATGGGACACGCCCACCCCGGGAGACCCGCCGCGGGTTCGACCGCTGCCCACGCCCACCACCCCCCCGGCGCCGAGCACCACGGGGCCCGTCCCGCGCCCGCCGCCGAGCCGCCGCGCCCGCCGGCTCCCTACGCCTCGCTCCGCTCGCCGACCCGGACCGCGTTCGCCGAAGACGCGCCCCGTCGCTCGGTTCCCCTGACCCTCACCGGCGACATGGAGCGCTACGTCTGGTCCTTCGACGGCAAGGTGCTCGCGGAGTCCGATCTCATTCCGGTCCGGCGCGGCGAGGTGCTACGGCTCCACCTCGAGAACACCACGATGATGCACCACCCCTTGCATCTGCACGGACAGTTCTTTCGCGTGCTCGGCGAGCAGGGTGAGCACGCCCCGTGGAAGCACACCGTCGATATCCCCCCAATGGGCACCCGGACCATCGAGTTCCTGGGCGACGAGGAAGGCGACTGGTTCTTCCACTGTCACGTCCTCTACCACATGAAGGCCGGGATGGCGCGGGTGGTTCGGAGCGAAGGCTGGGTTCCCGACCCGACCCTCGCCGAGGCGCGACGCGCGGTCTTCCACAACCCGTGGCTTGCGTTCCTCGAGCTCGACGCGTTCTCGAACTACACCGAGGGTCGGTTGCGCGCCGAGTCGTCCCGCCACGAGCTGGCGTTCGAATGGGAGCTCGGGTGGCAACGTCAGGACGGGATCGACCGCGAGCTATTGCCGATCTATCGCTATCACCAAAACCGCTTCTATCGCTTCTTCGCTGGGGGCAGTTTCGAGAACGATCGTGACGCGGCGGTGTTCGGTGTCGAGGCGGTGCTCCCGCTCCGACTCGAGTCCCGGGCGTGGATCGACACCCGAGGCGACGGGCGCTTCTCGCTGGAACGGCGATGGCCGCTCACACGGCGTCTCTCCGCGTTCGGAGAATCCGAATACGACACCGACGACGGCTGGGAAGGGGTCGCCGGGTTCAGCATCCGCGTGCGTGAGCACCTCGATGTGGGGGCCCGGTGGCACTCCGAGTTTGGCTGGGGCGGCGGTATCGAGCTCCGCTTCTAGCCCCCTCCGCGCGCTAGCGCGTCTGGTCCCAGGTGTCCCAGTAGGTGCGCTCGCGTCCCGGGATGCGTTGGGCCGGTTTGAAGTCGTCGCCGGTGAAGTGCGCCACGGGCAGCAGAGCGCCCTGGGTGATGTGGTCGGGAATGCCCAGGAGCTTGGCCACCTCGCGCTCGTAGGCGAGGTGCAGGGTGGTCCACGCCGACGCCAGGCCACGGGAGCGGAGCGCCAGCATCAGCGACCAGGTCGCCGGGAGGATCGATCCGTAACGGGAAGCCTGGAGGAAGGGCTCGCCGTCTTCGACCCGTCCCGCGGTGCAGGAGATGATGTGCACCGGGACTTCGTGGAAGTGCTCGGCGAGGTAGGTCGCCGAGTCGTAGATGCGTTCACCGTAGAGCTGGCGGTTGGCCTCGAGGTAGGTGGTGAAGGCGCGGCCGTAGTAGCCGGCGATCTCGCGACGTTTCTCGGCGTCGGTGACCACGAGGAAGTGGTAGGACCCGAGGTTCCCGCCGTCCGGGGCCTGGACCGCCAGGTCGATGCACTCCTGGACGGTCGCGAGGTCGACGGGTCGCGACAGGTCGAGACGTTTGCGCACCGAGCGCGTGGTGGTGAGGAGGTGGTCGATCGTGGCGAGGTCCATGGGGTCTCCCGTGTCGCGCCGCGAGGACATCCCGGGGCGTGGGCGTGCGAGAAGCATAGTCGACCTGTCGCCGGCCATTCTTGTTCGCTCGGAGACGGCGTGCGATCGTGTCGCGATGCAGCGGACCCAGCGCAGCGGAGGCGTGGAGAACGCGGGAACGGACGCCAGCGGGGTCACCCTGGTTCCCGTCGAGCCGAACATCTCCACCGACTACTTCGAGCGTGAGCGTCACGCGGTGTTTCGCAACGTCTGGCTCAAGGTGGCTCGCGTCGAGGAGCTGGCCACACCCGGCGACTACCTGGTGCGGGCGTTCGCCGCGGCGCAGGTCTCCCTCGTCGTCGTGCGCGGCACCGACGGGGTGCTCCGGGCCTTCCACAACGTGTGTCGGCATCGCGGCAACTGTGTGGTGAAGGGCGAGCGCGGCTCGGCGCGCAACTTTGTGTGTGGCTTCCACGGATGGACCTACGACGACCGCGGCGCTCTGGGGCACGTCCCCCAGGAGGCGGAGTTCGGCGCTCTCGACAAGGAGGCGCTCGGTCTCCTCCCGGTGGCCCTCGAGGTCTGGGAGGGCTTCATCTTCGTCCATCTCGACCCCGAGCCCGCCGAGAGCCTCGAGGTCTACCTGGGCGAGGTGGCGCCGCTGGTCCACGGCTTCCCCTTCGACGAGATGGAGCTCGCGGGTCACTGGACAGCGCGCATCGCCTCCAACTGGAAGACCTTTCAGGACGCCTTCGTCGAGGCGTACCACGTGGCCACGGTGCACCGCCGCTCGATCCCCGACTACCGCAAGGGACCGGTGAAGGCCGACCTCGAGACCTTCGGTCGCCACGGCAACCTCACCTTCTACCTCGACCTGCACCACGAGCCCACGCCCGCCGAAGGCTGGGCCTTCCGGGCCGGGAGCCTCGCCTTCCTGCGCGGCGAGACCTCGTCCCCGGCGCGCGACCGGCGACCCCCGGGTGTGAACCGCGCGCGCAAGGACAACTGGATCTTCGACGAGTTCCTGATCTTCCCCAACTTCCACCTCTTCGTTGGCGACGGCTGGGTCCTCTGTCACGACTTCGAGCCGGTCTCCGCCCACCGCACCGACTGGAGTGTGCGCTACTACCTGCAGCGCACCGACAACCCCGTGGTGCGGGTCGCGCAGGAGTACTCCAAGGTGACCATGCGCGACACCATCCGCGAGGATCTCAGCACCATCGAGAGCACCCACGCGGCGCATCGATCGGGGGTGCTCCCGCACATGGTGTTGTCGACCGAGCTCGAGGGGCTGATCGCCCACCACCACGCCGTCGTGGACGGCTATGTCGAGCGCGCCGCGGGATCCGGGTCGTGAGCGAGGAGCCCGTTCTCCCGGAGGGCTTCGCCGAGCTCGAGCCCTTCGTGCCGGTGTGGGCGTTGCGTAGCGAGGCCGAGCGCAACGCGCGGCGTCTCGCGTCGGCCTTCGACGATCTCCGCGTCTTCTACGACGCGATGCTCCGGCGTCTCGACGCCGTCGCCGCACATCTCGCGCGATTCGATCTCGGCGCGCTCCCCGACCCCGAGCGTCGGCTCTACCTCCTCGCCCTCTCCCTGATGGAAGTGGCTCCCGCCGTCGAGATCCACGGCGCCCCCGACGTCCCCGATGCGATCGAGGCGGAGCGCTTCGTGATCCGGAGTCCCTGACCCCGGACACCTGCTCGGCGAGCGCCGCGGGCGCGACCGCGAGGGGGCGGGCTGTGCGAACATCGCGCGCGATGTCCGAAGCGGTGCAGGACGACGGGCGCCGATGGGTCGAAGAGGTGACCCGCGACGCGGTGCGCCACTTCGCGTGGGGGGTGGGCGACGACAACCCCCTCTGGCTCGACCCGGAGTACGCCGCGGGGAGCCGTTGGAGGGAGCTCCTGGCGCCGCCCTGCTTTCCCTACGCCGTGCACGAGACGAGCGTCGCACCGGGCTACCTCGGCCGTCGGCGGCGTTACCGCTCGGCGGAGTGGGTGTGGCTCGACGCGATCCGTCTCGGGGCGGTGTTGACGCCGCGGATCCGCCTCGAAGATTGCGACACGACGGGTGAGGTGGTGCGCCAGCGCGGGCGGGTGGAGTTCGGCGAGCCGGGGTCGCCCCGGGTCTGGGCGCGAGTCCTGTGCGAGCGCCCCCCAGAGACCGAGACCCTCGTGTCGACTTCGGCGGGTCGCTACAGCGGGGAGGAGCTCGCCGAGATCGAGACGTCGGTCCTCGGCGAGACCCGGCGCGGGGCGGAGCCGCGTTGGTTCGAGGAGACGGAGGAGGGCGCCGTCCTTCCGCCCCGTACCAAGGGGCCCCTCAGCATCATGGATCTCGTCGCGTGGTGCGCCGGGGCCCTGGGCGTTCCGCCCGCGGAGGCGCCGCGCTGCGAGGGCGGGCTGGTGGACGAGGTGGCGACCGGGCCCCAGCTCGTCTCGTGGTGTGCCCACCTGCTGAGCGACTGGGCCGGGGACGACGCGTTCTTGCACCGGCTCGCGGTGGAGATCGATGCCCTCCCGGGCCTCGGCACCACGACCTCGATCCGCGGGGTCGTGGAACGCCGCCGCGAGACGGGCCCGATCCGCGCCGTCGACGTCGCGCTCGAGGCGGTCGATCGCGACGAACGCCCTCTCGCAAAGGGCAACGCCGTGGTGCTGTTGCCCTCGCGCGCCACCGGGCCCGTGCCGCTGCCCCTCGCACGAGAGATCGACACGCCGTGAGTGGCGAAGGCCGCATGGAACGCTGGGGCGCCCTCGACGATGAAGCCATCGCGGAGGCGCGCGCGCTCCTCGGGGTCCCGCTGCGCCGCGACCGCATGCAGTGGGTCGAGGTGGCCACCCGCGACGCCGTGCGCCAGTTCGCCGACGGGGTCGGAGACGACAACCCGCTCTGGCGCGATCCGCGCTACGCCGAGGGCACCCGCTGGGGCGGTCTGCTCGCCTTGCCGTCCTTTCTCTACGCCGTCGACGCGACGATCGTGGCGCCCAAGCTTCCGGGGGTGCAGTGGATCTACGCGGGCACCCACTGGCGTTGGCTCGACGCACTCCGGGTCGGGGACCGCTTCGAGCCAACGCCAGTGGGTGCCCGCGTAGATCCACTGCACCCCCGGAAGCTTGGGCGCCACGATCGTCGCGTCGACGGCGTA
>JANQRO010000095.1 GCA_028284525.1 Myxococcota bacterium
GGAGGACATGGCCTCCCCTTTTCGGCCGAACCCGTGTCCTGCTTGTGCGCTTGGGCGCGCCATCTGGCGCTCCCCCGGCGCCCGCTGTGCACCCCACCGGCAGCCCGGACGCAGCGCGCCGGCAACCCGGGGCTCAAGGCTGCGCGCGGGCTGCCGAACAGTCATGGGCGAGGGGGTGCATCGTGCCCGAGCGACGCCGCACACCGCGGGCGATGGTCCAGTTCCGGGTCCACTTCCGTTCGGGGATCTTCGAGGGACGCGGATCGCTGGCCGACCTCTCGGTCCGCGGCGCCCGTCTCGAAGAGGCCAGCACCCAGCCGCAGATCGGCGCCGAGGTCGAGCTCGACATCGAGCTCCCGCCGCTCCCGCGCATCACCGCCAAAGGCGTGGTCCAACGCCGCACCTGGGATGGGTTCGCGGTGGTCTTCCGCGGCGACGATCCGGAGCTCGTCCGCTTCGTCGAAGACGCCGCCTCGCTCGTCTAGGCCGACCGGGGCGCCGTCGACGGCGCGAGCGACGGCCCGAACTCGCCGCGCAACGCGGCGCCGGTGTGGGAGCGTTTGCTCCGGGCGATCTGCGACGGTCGACCCTGCGCGATCAGCTGACCGCCACCGGGTCCACCCTCGGGCCCCAGGTCGATCACCCAATCGGCCCGACGGATCACGTCGAGGTTGTGCTCGACGAGGACGACGCTCCCGCCCCCTTCGATGAGCTCGTCGAGACATGCGAGGAGCACTTCGACATCCGCCGGGTGGAGCCCGGTGGTGGGCTCGTCCAACACGAAGAGCGTCCCCGCCGCCCCGGTGCCGAGGGCGCCCGCGATCCGCAGACGCTGGCTCTCGCCGCCGGACAGCGTCGAGAGCGGCTGACCGAGGGTGAGGTACCCGAGCCCGACGCGGATGTAGGGGCGCAAGCGCTCGGCGACGGCCGGGTCGTCGGCGAAGAAGGCCGCGGCGTCGTCGAGGGTCATGCCGAGGACGTCGACGATCGAACGGCCGCGCAGTCGGAAGCGGCGGGCCTCGGGCTTGTAGCGGGTCCCCTCGCAGTGTTCGCAGGGGACGCGCAGATCTTCGAGAAACTGCATGTCCACCACCACCTCGCCCGCGCCCTCGCAGTGCTCGCAGCGCCCCCCCGCCACGTTGAACGAGAACCAGCCCGCCCGGAGCCCTTCGGCGCGCGCTTCGCGGGTGGACGCGAACTGTTTGCGGATGCCGTCGAAGGCCTTCGAGAGGGTCGCCGGGTTGGACCGGGCGCTGCGCGCCGGGGGGCTCGGGTCGACGAGCACCACCTCGTCGATCGCCTCGGCGCCCTCGATCCCGTCGCAATCGCCGCGCTCGGGATCGCGTTGCAGGTGTCCGACGAGCACCGAGCGGATCAGGCTCGACTTCCCCGCCCCGGACACCCCGGTCACGCAGACCAGACGCTCGAGGGGGATCTCGACGTCGACGTCGCGCAGGTTGTGGGCGCGCGCGCCCAGGATGCGGAGCGACTCGCGCCGGCGCGCCGAGCCGGCCGCGCGACGCGGGCGCTGTTGGAACTCCCCGCGCAGCACCCGTCCGGTGAGCGAGGTCGGGTGCGCGATGACTGCGGACAGGGGACCCGCGGCCACGATCTCTCCCCCGTCCCGCCCCGGGCCCGGCCCGAGGTCGATCACGTAGTCGGCGGCGGCGATGATCTCGGGGGCGTGCTCGACGACCACGACCGTGTTGCCGTGGTCGCGGATCGCCCGCAGCACCGCGAGCAGGCGCGCCACGTCGCGGGGGTGGAGCCCGACGGAGGGTTCGTCGAGCACGTAGAGGGTGGCGGTGAGGGTGCCGCCGAGGGCCCGAGAGAGCTGGATGCGCTGGGCCTCGCCCCCCGAGAGGGTGCGCATCTGTCGGTCGAGGGCGAGATAGTCGAGCCCGACCTCGAGGGCGGTGGCCACCCGGGCGCGCAGCACCTCGAGGATGCGCTCGGCGCGCTCGCCGGCCTCCCCTTCGAGGTGGAGCGACGCGAGCCAGGCGCCGATCTCGCCGATCGTCGATCGCGACAGCACCCCGATGTCGGTGTCGGCCACGGTGACGGCGAGGGCCTCGGGGCGCAACCGGGTCTCGTCGCATTCGGGACAGGGGTCGAAGCGGCGGTAGCGCGCGATCAGCACCCGCGCCTGGACGCGGTAGCGACGCCGCTCGAGCCAGTCGAAGAAGCCCCGCACCCCGTACCAGTCGCCGTCGTCCCCCTCGATCACGAGCTCGCGGTGTCGCGCCGCGAGACGTGCCCAGGGACGGTCGCTGGGGATGCCGTGCTCGTCACAGGCGTCGAGCAGGTCGTTCTGCATCGCCCGTCCCATCTTGGTCTGGAAGGGAGCGATGGCGCCGTCCTCGATCGAGCAGTCGGGATCGGGAACGAGACGCTCCTCGTCGAGGGCCGCGACACGCCCGAAGCCCTGGCAGGCTTCGCAGGCCCCGAGCGGCGTGTTGAACGAGAAGAGCGCCGGCTCGGGCGCCGGGAGCGATCGTCCGCAGCCGTCGCAGCGAAACCCCTCCCGGAAGCGCATCCGCTCGCCGTCCACCGGGAGCGCCACCACCTCGCCGGCGCCCCAGGCGAATCCGCTGGCGATCGCCTCGACCAGACGCGCCCGGCTCTCCTCGGGGTCGATGCGCATCCGGTCGATCACGAGGAGCGCGTCCTCGCGACGCCGCGCGAACTCACGGGGCCCCATCTCGTCGAGCTCGAGGAGCGTGTTCGAGGCATCCAGAACCCGGGTGTAGCCCTCGCGGAGCAGGCGCTCCCGCAACGCCTTCGCCGACTCTTTGCGCTTTGGCGGCAGCGGCGCGCCAAAGGTCACGCGGGCACCCGGGAGCGCCTCGAGCAGGGTCTGGGCGATGCCTTCGGGGATGCCCGGGTCGATCTCGGTCTTGCAGGTCGGGCAGTGCGCGATGCCCACCTTTGCGAAGAGCAGCCGCAGGTGGTCGATGATCTCGGTGGCGGTGCCCACGGTCGAGCGGGCCCCGGTCACCGGGTTGCGTTGCTCGATGGCGATCGCCGGCGGGAGGTGCCCGATGTGGTCGACGTCGGGCCGCGGCATCCGGTCGAGGAACTGGCGCGCGTAGGTCGAGAGCGAGGTCACGTAGCGCCGCTGGCCCTCGGCGTAGAGGGTGTCGAAGGCGAGGCTCGACTTCCCCGACCCGGAGACCCCGGTGAGCACCGAGAGGGCGCGCAGCGGGATTCCGCACGAGACGCCCTTCAGGTTGTGGGTGCGCGCGTTCTCGACCCGGATCTCCCGGTGGGCCGGCCGGACCTCGCGGGGACGCCGAGCGCGGTGGGGAGCGGCGTCAGGCAGGGGCGTCGGGCTCTTCGACAATGAGCGTCACGCTGATGTGGTCGCCGGATTCACTCTGGCCCATGTGCACCACCCGCGCCGCGGGCCGGCTCTCGAGAAACTTGTCGATCTCTTCCTGGACTTCCTTCGGAAGTCCTCGCACCACATAGCTTCGCAGCGCCATGCACCCCTTCCTTCGTGTCGGGTCGGATCAGTAGCGCGGGACCTCGGGATCCACCGTGAGCGACCACGCCTCGATCCCCCCGCTGAGGTTCGCGACATCGGTGAAGCCCCGCTCCTGGAGCAGTCGGCAGGCGTCGGCGCTGCGGCCGCCACTCTTGCAGTGCACGACGATGGGCCGGTCCTTCCAGTCGGCGAGCTCGCCGACCCGGTCGCCTAGCTCGCCCAACGGGATCAGAGTGCTGCCCTCGATCCGCGCGCGCTCGAACTCGTCGGGTTCGCGGACGTCGAGGAGCAGGAACGCGTCGCCCTGGCCCCGGCGCTTCGCGACCTCGGTGGCCGAGGTCTCGACCAGCGCCGTCTCGGCGCCGCCGATTCCGCAGAAGTGGTCGTAGTCGATGAGCTCGCTGAGGGTCGGGCTCTCTCCACAGGCGGGACAGGCCGGATCCTTCTGGAGCTGGAACTCGGAGAAGCGCATGTCGAGGGCGTCGTACTGGACCAGACGCCCGACCAGCGACTCGCCGAGCCCCGTCAGCAGCTTGATCGTCTCGGTCGCCTGGATCATCGCGACGATCCCGGGCAAGACCCCGAGCACCCCACCCTCGGCACAGGAGGGGACGGCGCCCGGCGGCGGCGGTTCGGGAAACAGGCATCGGTAGCAGGGCCCGCGGCGGGCGTCGAAGACCGTCGCCTGGCCCTCGAACCGGAAGATCGCCCCGTGGACGTTGGGTTTGCCGAGGATCACGCAGGCGTCGTTCGAGAGATAGCGGGTGGGGAAGTTGTCGGTGCCGTCGACGACGATGTCGTAGTCGGCGAAGAGCTCGAGGGCGTTCGCCGAAGACAGCCGCAGCCGGTGCTCCCGGACCTCCACGTCCGGGTTCATGGCGCGCAGGCGCGCGGCGGCGACCTCGACTTTGGGCGCGCCGATGTCCGCGGTGGTGTAGAGGACCTGACGCTGGAGATTCGAGGCGTCGACGACGTCGTCGTCCACCAGCCCGAGACGCCCGACGCCGGCGGCGGCGAGGTACTGCGCCAGGGGCGAGCCCAACCCACCCGCTCCCAGCAGGAGCACCGACCCGTCGAGCACGCTTCGCTGGCCTTCGAAGCCGAACTGGGGGAGGTTCAAGTGGCGTCGATAGCGCTCGAACTGGTCGGGACGCAGCGGCGGCGTCGATGTCAAGGAGGCTCCCTCCGTCGTGCGCGCGCTTCCAGGGTAGCGCGCGCCCCCCGGAGCTCAGCGGGGCAGGACGACCACCCGCCGGGCCTGGCGCGGGTTGTCGTCGAAGCTCCAGTGGACCGTGACCTGGTCGGCGGGCTCGAGGGCCTTCCACTCGCGTTTCTCGCCGCGCACACGGGTGCGGCTCGAGCGTTGGAAGGTCAGCTCGTCGCCCATCCGGTTGCCCACCACGAGCTGGGAAGCCGTGACGCTCTCGACGCGCCCGGTGAACTCGTGGGTCTGGGCGCCCGCCGCGCCCGCGGAGAGCCACCACAGCGCGACGGCGAGGATTGCGGTGCGCATCGAGCGCGGTCGGTGCGGGGCACGGTTCATCGAAGCGTTCCTCTCGTGCCGCAGTGCGGCCCCCATCCCTCTCCCCGGCCTCTGGGACGAGGCGAGTCGGGCATCGATTCGCTTCCGCCGGCCGGACCGCGACCCGCGGAAGCGGGGGCGGACCGAAGGTCGAAGCTGGTGCCGGAGGTGGGACTCGAACCCACACGGCCACGAGGGCCAGCAGATTTTGAGTCTGCCGCGTATGCCAATTCCGCCACTCCGGCGCGTGTCTACCCCGCCCTCGGCCGGGCGGCGGCAGCATAACAGCTTCGCCGCGGGCCGCGGGAAGCCCTCCCCGGGTCCGGGTCGCCCGGCCGGCCCAGCCGTGCTTTGCTCCCCCCACCAGACACCGAGGACACCGTCGGAGGACGCGTCGTGAGCGATCGCTGGACGACCTACGGAGGCCCGGCGCCGACCCCGGCGCCGGGTTGGGAGCTCGAGACCGTGACGGGACCGAGCCGGCTCTGGGGCGCCAACGGCATCGTCTGGGGCGCCGGCGGACAGCTGATGGTCACCCAGGTGTTCGGCTCCCAGGTGACAGCGATCGACGTCGACAGCGGCGCTCACCGCTCCTTCGCCGCGCTGGGCGAGGGCATCAACGCCCCCGACGACGGTGCCTTTGGCCACGACGGCACCTTCTTCGCCACCGAGCCGATGAACGCCACGGTCTCGGCGCGTCTCCCGGACGGGCGCTACCGCACCCTGCGCGACGACCTTCCCGGGGCCAACGGCATGGCGGTGAGCCACGACCGGCGTCGGCTCTTCGTCGACGAGTTCCGCCCCGGAGGGCGACTCCTCGAGCTCGACCCGAGCGGGGAAAAGGCGCCGGTGGTGCTGGCCGACGACCTCGCGATGCCCAACGCCTTCGCCATGGGGCCCGACGGCGCCCTGTGGTTTCCCCAAGTGATCGCCGGCGAGGTGTGGCGCTATGACCTGGAGGACGGCTCCCTCGATCGCCGCTTCACCGACCTCGCGACCCCGACCGCCGTCAAGTTCGACGCCGACGGACACCTCCTCAGCTCCGAGGCCGGGAGCGGGGAGCTCACCCGCATCGACCTCCGCAGCGGAGCGCGGGAGACCCTGGCGCGGGTCAATCCCGGGATCGACAACTTCGCGGTGGGAGACGGCGGCCGTCTCTTCGTGTCCCACTTCACCGACGGTCGCGTCGCGGAGGTGACCGGGGGGGTGGAGCGGGTGCTCTCCCCCTCCGGGCTGATCGGACCCTTCGGACTGGCCGCGATGCCCGACGGCTCGCTCCTCGCGGCCGACGGGCTGGCGGTGACGGCGATCGAGCGGAACGGCACCACCCGTTGTCTGATGAACCTGATCACCGATCTCCCGAGCCTCGCCCTGGACGTCGCCGTGCTGGAGGGCGAGGTGCTGGTCCTCGTCGAGCGGGGACAGGTGTTCCGTCGCCCGGCCCGCGGTGAGCGGGCGCGCCCGGTCGCCGGTCACCTCGAGGGGCCCTCGGCGCTCTGCGAGTCGGGGGACGGCGGTGCCTACATCGCCGAGCGCAAGACCGGCCGGGTGCTGCGGATCGACGGGGCCGGCGAGGTCACGGGCGAGGTCGCGCGTGGCCTGCGGCGACCCCGCGCTCTCGCCGTGGGGGCCGACGGCACCCTCTGGGTGACCCAGGACGGCGGCGTCGTGGGGCTGCGCGACGGCGCCCCGGTCCGGGAGTTCGACGCCGTGGCCCGGCCCCACGGCGTGGCCGAGATGGCGGGGAAGCTCTTCATCGCCGACCCGGACGGGCGTCGGGTGGTGTCCGTCGATCTGGCGACGGGGGCGAGCTCCGACGTGTTGCGCGACGCGCCCCTCGGGCCGCCCGTCGAGAGCGCCCGGGTCCCGGTGTCGACCACTCCGCTTCTGGCCGATGGCGACGGCGTCCTCGTGGGCTGCGACGGAGACGGAAGCGTGCGGCGGCTGCGCGCCGCGTAGCCACGCGTCCCGGCGTCGGCGCAGGAATCGACGCGCCCGCCTGTCACAGCGGCTACCGTTGGCGCCCGGGAGAACCACCATGCACGACAACGACCAGGTGATGCGGGACTTCGTGGCGACCCTGCCCGTCCCGGAATTCGAGGATTGCTACACGCCGGCGCCGCCCCTCGCCGAGGCCCGGGTGGCGATCGTCACCAGCGCCGCGCTGAGCCGGCCTGGCGGCGTCGGGACCTGGGTCATGGACGACTTCCACTTCGAGACGATCCCGAGCGACGCCCGGGATCTCGAGCTCGGCCACCTGAGCCCCAACTTCGACCGCTCCGGCTTCCACGCCGATCCGAACGTCGTCTATCCGGCCGACCGTCTCGAGGAGCTCGCCGCGCGCGGGACGATCGGGAGCGTCGCCAGCCACCACTACGCCTTCGCGGGCAACCAGCCGGAAGGGCTCTCCGAGCTGCGTCTCGACACCGGCCCGGCCTGCGCCGAGGCGCTCAAGGCGGACGGGGTCGACGTCGTCCTCCTCACCCCCGTCTGACCGCTGTGCCCGCGTACCGTGTGTACGCTCGCCCACGTCTTCGAGGCGGCCGGCCTCTCCACCGTCGTGATCACGCCGATGCGCAACATCGCCGAGCGGATGCGCACACCCCGGGCCCTCTACGCCGAGTTTCCGCTGGGCCTGCCGCTGGGCAAGCCCCGGGACACCGCGTACCAGCACCGGGTGCTCGAAGCGGCCTTCGCGCTTCTCGAGCGACCCGCGGGCCCGGTGCTCGAGGACTTCCCCGAGACGATCCAGAGCAAAGACGGCGCCCCGCTCGAGTGCCCGCTCCCGCCCCGCTACGACCCGACTCTCCACCCCGCTGTCGACGAGGCCCGCGCTCTGCGCAGCGCCTACGACCGCGCGGTGGCGAAGAACGGCCGGACCTCGGTGGGCCGCGTGATCGGCCCCGACGACGTCCCGGCGGCCCTCGAGCAGTTCGTGTGGATCGCCGACGGCAAGCCCTGGAACGAGGTCGGCCTCGCGGGGCGGCCGATGCAGGTCGTCCACGACATCCGCGCCTACTACGAGGAGCTCGCGTTCGAGCTGGTGGGCGACGGTCCGATCCCGGCCTGGGGCGCCGAGCGTTGGTTCTTTGACACCACCGAGGCCGGCAAGCTGTTGCTGGAGGCGCGCCGCCGCCTCAAAGCCGACGGCGCCGACCAGCCGATCTGGTTCTACATGGCACCGGGCTCCCGGGAGTAGCCCGGCCCCGATCGGGGGCGGCGCCCATAGCCCCACTCGGGGCGCATTGGTATGCTGCTCCCACCGGCGCGATCCAGGCGCCCGGCCCCCCAACGGGCCGGCCCCGCCCGCGGCCGTCCCTCTTTGTGGGGCTGTAGCTCAGTTGGGAGAGCGCTTGAATGGCATTCAAGAGGTCAGGGGTTCGACTCCCCTCAGCTCCACCAACCCCCTCTTCTAGCGCCCGCCCGGCCGAAGCGAGTCGGGCCCACGCGCCAGCCGTCTGCGGCGTGCCGCCGCGCCGAGCAGCGCCAGGCCCGCTGCCCACGCGAGGGCGGAGATGCTCGGCTCGGGCACGGTGACGGCCACGAGATCGCCCGTGAGCTGGATCGAGCCGACGACGGTACCCATCGCGTCGAGCTCGAGGAGCGTCATCGATCCCGAGGGCGAGAGGAATTCGGCCGGGTCGGGCGGGAGCGGCCCCAGGTCGGTGATGCCGTCGAGTCCCCCGCTGCCCAGGTCGAACAGCGAGACACCCCCGTTCAACTCGAAGGGATCCGGGGTCTCGAGCTCCGCTGCGAAGTAGGAGTCGGCCGGAGGGCCGCCGTGGTCGTCTCGCACCATCACCGTGGTGCGAGACAGCGGGATGCTGAGCCCTCCGACATCGAGGCTTCCACCGTCGTATTCGTAGTCGGCCAGCGTCGTCCCGTTGGTCGCAACGGGCGGGGCGTCGAGATCGATCACCACGGAGAACAGGTAGGGTTCCTGAAATCCGATCAAGCCCGCGAGCGTGCCACTTCCCACATGATCGGGATCGTTGGTGACCAGCTCGAATACGGCGCGCACGCTCTCGGCGTTGGCCAACCCGGGACCCAGCATCCCCGCCAGCGCCAGCACGACCACTCGCGCTGCGCACCGGAGGCGGGCCCAGTGAAGCTGTGTCGCCAATCCGGTGTACATGGTCTGCTCCATCGGACTCGAGCCGGCGAAGAGCATAGGAAGCGGGTGGCGGCGCGACCACGCGCTCACTCCGCGATGTAGGCGGTGAACACGCACGACACCTGGATCGCGCCGTCCGCGTCGACGCGTTGGGTGTGACGGGCGGGGCGGGAGTCCGGGTCGGGAAAGCGCGCGAGCCAGGGGCCGTTGATGGTGGCGCGGGCGTCGAGGTCGGCGACGAAGAAGGTCATCTTGACGACGTCGCCCCAGCCGGCGCCGGCGTTGCGGAGCAGGACCTCCACGTGGGCGAAGACGTTCTCGACCTGCGCGTCGAGGGTGTCGGGGAGGTCGCGCGTACCCGGCGAAAAGGGGACGACCAAGCTCGACTCGATCAGCGGTCCGACCCGGGAGGCGGAGGGGATGGGGTTCTGGTGGCGGAACGTCTCGGTCTCGATCGAACGTCGACTCACGGTCTCTCCCCCTTCGCGTGGACCCGCCCCGTCCCCGCCCCGCCACCGTCGTCGAAGACGGCGCGTCGGTGGGGGCGCGCGGGGAGCCCCCGAGGTCGCGACGGGCGTTCATGAAAGCCCATCTCGCGGAGGCCGGCCCGTCGTTTGCGTCGGACCCTCCCGGCGCCGCGTCCGATACCCTCGCGGTCATGCCCGTCGCACCCGAAGTCCAGGCCTTCTTGACCCGTCTCGCCCAAGCCGGCCAACCCCCCGCCTACGAAGGCACGGTGGCCGAAGCGCGCGCCACCCTGGAGACGATCTGTGCCGGGGCGAAGCGCGACCCGGTCGACACCGTCGAGAACCTCGAGGTCGAGGGCCCCGGGGGTCCGCTCGCGCTCCGGGTGTACCGACCGGCGCTCGCCGGAGCGGCGCCGGCGCTCCTCTACCTCCACGGGGGCGGCTGGGTGCGCGGCAGCATCGAAACCCACGACGCCGAGTGTCGCTTCCTTGCGAACCGGGCGTCGTGTGTGGTCGTGTCGGTGGAATACCGCCTGGCGCCGGAGCACCCCTTCCCCGCCGGCTTCGAGGATGGGTGCGCCGCCTTGGCCCACGTGTTCCGCAACGCCGGGGCGCTCGGGGTCGACCCGGCGCGCACCGCGGTGGGCGGCGACAGCGCCGGCGG
>JANQRO010000105.1 GCA_028284525.1 Myxococcota bacterium
GACGCCGGCCCGGATCAGCGGGTGGGTGATGCGCTCGAGGCGCTGCCGCGGGCACATGCGCGACCTGGTCTTTCGCGACCCCGACGCGCGGCAGCGCCACGAGCGCATCACCCATCCGCTGATCCGGGCCGGCGTCGACGAGTGGATCAAGGCGCATGTGGCGGAGGGCGTCTCGCTGGTCGTGGCCGAGATCCCGTTGCTGTTCGAAGTGGGGCGCGACCGCGACTTCGACCGCATCGTGTTCGTCGACGCCCCCGAGGCCGTGCGTCTCGAGCGGCTCGTGACGACGCGCGGACTCGACGCGGAAGGGGCGCGCCGCCTCATGGCCGCCCAGGGCGACCCGGCCGACAAGCGCGAGCGATCGCACCACGTGGTCCTCAACGACGCCGGGGTCGATGAACTGCGCGAGCGCGCCGACGCCGTGTTGGTCAAGCTCCGGGCCGAGGCCTCGATGGCGGGGGGCGCCCCGGCGCGCTCCCCCGAGGGCCGCGCCTCGTCGACGATGCGACTCGACCTGCACATGCACACGTGGGGTTCGTGGGACTGCCTTTCGGACCCCGAGAAGGTGCTCGCCGCGGCGCGCTCGCGCGGGGTGGAGCGCATCGCGATCACCGACCACAACCGCCTCCATGTGGCGCTCGAGATGGCGGCGCGGCATCCGCAGCATGTGATCCCCGGCGAAGAGGTGAAAACCGCCGAGGGGATCGACGTCATCGGGTTGTACCTTCACACCGAGATCCCCAAGGGCACCCCGGCGGCCGAAACCTGCCGCATCATCACCGAGCAGGGGGGAGTCCCCTACCTCCCGCACCCCTTTGCGCGGGGCAAGGGCGGGGGCGGGCGCTACGCCGAAGAGCTCGCGCCGCTGTGCGAGGTGGTCGAGGTGTTCAACGCCCGGCTGCATCCAGGCAGCCTCAACCAGCCCGCCCCCGACCTGGCGCGACGGCACGGCTGTCTGCGAGGGGCCGGTTCGGACGCCCACACTGTCGGCGAGGTGGCCGGGGCGTGGGTCGAGGTGCCGGTGCACCCCAACACCCCCGACGGGCTACGGGCAGCGCTCGCGCAGGGACGCGTGCACGGGCGCACCTCGTCGAATCTGGTCCACCTGGCCTCGACGTGGGCCAAGATCCGCAAGAAGCTGCCGGGGGCTCCGGGCTGACCAAAGAGTGAACCCTGAGCGCTTCGCGGTGTTCTCAATGGCCATGGAATACCGCACGCCGGATCACCGTCGACTCCCCGCGCGTCGCGCCGCCGATGCGATGCGCGCCTCCCGCACCTGCATCCTCACGACGCATGTGAATGCCGATGGCGACGGCGTGGGGTCGCAGATCGCGGTCGCGGCGTGGCTGCGGGCCAACGGCACCGAGGCGTTCATCGTCAACCCGACGGGCTTTCCCGGGCTCTTCCGCTTCCTGCTGCCCAGCGAGTCGTGGGTGCTCGACGCGGGCAAGCGCGCGGCGCGCGAGGCGTGCGCCAACGCCGACCTCGCCGTCGTGCTCGATACGGGCGAGGTGCCCCGCATCGGGCGGGTGAAGCCGATGATCGACCACCTGCCCATGGTCGTGGTGGACCACCACCCGGTGGGCGACCAGCCGCTGGGCGGGATGTCGTTTCGCGACGCCGAGGCGTCGGCCACGGGCGAGATGGTGTACGACCTGCTGCTGGCCACCAAGGGTCCCTGGCCGCAGGAGTCGCTCGACGCCATGTACGTGGCGATCCTGACCGACACGGGGTCCTTCCGCTTCGGCAACTCCACTCCTCTCGCGCACCAGGTGGCCGCCGAGCTGATCCGCCGGGGATGCGATCCCGAGGAGCTCTACCGCAAGGTGTACGGGCAGGCGCCCATGCGGCGCTTCCAGCTGCTGCGCGCCGCGCTTGGAACCCTGCAGGCCGAAGACGGCGTAGGGTGGATGACGGTACCCCCCGACGAGTTCGAGCGCCTGGAGGCGATCGGCGAAGATCTGGAGGGGCTCGTGGACTACCCGCGCTCGGTGGCGGGGGTGCACGTGGCCCTGCTGTTTCGCCGCACCCCACGGGGCATCAAGATCTCCCTGCGCTCCGATGGAGTAGTGGACGTGAACGCGCTCGCACGCGAGTTTGGCGGTGGCGGTCACGTGCGCGCGTCGGGTGCTCTCATCGAGGGCACGCTCGAAGAGGTGCGCGAGCGGGTCGTCGAAGCGGCGCGCACCGCCGTCCAGGCTGGGCTTGCGGCGACCTAGTTCGCCGGGCCGGCCGGTCGTTGCCTCAGCCGGAGACCCGAGGGTGGCCCCGAAGAACGACGGACCCGGAGTTCCCGAAGCGATCCCGCGCACGGTGCAGGGGATCGCCGATCGGTTGGGTCCCCCGTCGATCGACCGGCTGTGGATCTTCCCGCCGCGGGTGCGCGGTCGCAAGGAATCCGGGCTCATCGTCGTGTCGCGCTTCGCCACCGACGGAGCCCCCGACCGTCGCCAGCTCTTCACGGCCTCGTACGGCGCGGAGCGCACCGGCAAGGGGCTCACGGTCGAATGGTCGATCTCCGAAGAGGGGGCGGCCCCGCCCGATCGCTTCCCGCCCGTGGTGCAGGGGGTGGGACGCCGGGCGGGTGAGAGCGAGGTGGGACCGCGCGACGTGGCGATCCACGGCGATCCCGAGGCGCTGCGCGGGCTGCTGGACGAGTGGGAGGCCTCGATGCTCGACGAGTCCCTCTGGCCCGTGGCGCCGGAGCCGGAGCCCGAGTCCGACTCGGTGCGGGCGTCCGCGGCGGACTCCGCGGCCGAAGCCACCCCCGCCCCCGTGACTCCCGCCCCAGCCGGAGTATCCGAATGAGTGCACCCGCCCTCGACAGCGGCTCGATCCGCCTCTTCAACCGCTTCCTGCGCGACAAGGGCATGCCCGTCACGCACCAGCGCAACGTCGTTGCGGCGGCGGTCTTCGGATCCGATGCCCACCTCTCCGTAGACGACATCGAGGGCATCCTGCGCAGCGACGGTGAGCGCATCGGCAAGGCGACGATCTACCGCACCCTCGACCTGCTCGTGAAGAGCCGGCTGGTGGCCGAGCACGACTTCGGCGAGGGCTTCAAGCGCTACGAAAACCGCCTGATGCGTCAGTCGGTGCACCAGCACCTCGTGTGCACCCACTGCGGCTCGGTCGAGGAGTTCGAGACGCCCGAGCTCGCCGCCATCGAGGCGCGGGTGGCGAGGGAGTCGGGCTTCCGGCCCATCCGGCACCGGCTCGTGATCTACGGGCTGTGCCGCGAGTGCCAGGAGGCCGGCGTCACATTCGAGCCCGAAGGGTTGGCCTGTCCGATCGAAATCGTCTGAGGCTTCACGGATGCCCAATCGACGCGACCCCGACCACTCGGGACGCGGCGGCGATCCCGCGCCCGCTCGCGGTGCGCTCGGCGACCTGCCGTGGGAGCTTCCGCACAGCTTTCTGGGACTCGATGAAGAGGCCGGGGGCTTCGCCGACGCTCGCGCGGTGATTCTGCCGGTGCCCTACGAGTCGACCACGAGCTACGGTGGCGGCGCCAAGGCCGGCCCCGGCGCGATCCTCGAGGCCTCGCGCTACATCGAGCTCTACGATCAGGAGTTCGACGCCGAGCCGGGCCCCGCGATCGGCATCCACACGCTGCCCTCGATCGAGCTGACACGGGCCGGGGCAGGCGAGGCCATGGCCGAGCTGCGCGAGGTGCACGACCGGGTGCTCGAGGCCGCGGGCGACCGCTTCGTGTTGATGCTCGGCGGCGAACACTCGGTCTCCTCGCCCGCGATCCAGTCCCACGCCGCACGGCAAGCCGCCCTTCATGCGGCCGCGCGCGCGGGTGTGGAGGGCGGCGACGAGGGAGAGGCGCCGCGCATCACGGTGCTCCAGTTCGACGCCCACGCCGATCTGCGCGCCCAGTACGAGGGCTCGCCCCACAGCCACGCCTCGGCGATGGCGCGGGTGCTCGATGTGGCCGATGTAGTGGGGGTGGGACTGCGCGCCGTCTGCCAGGAAGAGATCGATGTGGCCCGCGCGCACGACGGCGTCACGCTCATCTGGGCCGACGAGATGTGGAGCAACGACGACTGGATGCAGCGCGCCCTCGACCTGCTGGGCGAGAAGGTCTACATCACCTTCGACGTCGACTACTTCGACCCCTCACTCGTTCCCTCCACGGGCACCCCCGAGCCGGGCGGCGGAGATTGGTATCGCACCCTGCAGTTCTTGAAACGGGTGTTTGCCGAGCGCGACGTGATCGGGTGCGATGTGGTCGAATTGGCGCCGACGCCCGGGCTGCACGCGCCCGACTTCCTGGTAGCCAAGCTGGTGTACAAACTGCTCACCTACCGCTTCCAACGCCTCTTCCAGTAGCCACGTGGAGTCCTCGGGCCAGTACCCCATCCTCTCGCTCCGCGACGGCCGCCAGGTCGGACGCGAGGTGCCGGGGGCCCGTGAGGCATTTCCGTTTCAGGGCATGGCGCGGGCCACGGGCTCGGAGAAGCTCGACGGCAACCGGCTGGCGCTGCAATTCGAGGGTCCCTCGACCTTCGATCGCTGGCTCGAGGCCATCGACGCGGCCGAGCACTTCGTGCACTTCGAGAACTACATCCTGCGCGACGACCGCGTGGGGCGAGTCTTTCGCGATGCCCTCGTGGCCAAGTCGCGGCAGGGGATCCCCGTGCGGGTGGTGTACGACTGGGTCGGGTGCTGGGCCACGCCGCGCCGCTTCTTCAAGGTGTTTCGCGAGGCGGGAGTGCAGATCCGGGCCTTCAATCGCCCCAACTTCCGCGATCCCCTGGGACTCCTGCAGCGCGACCACCGCAAGCTCGTGTGTGTGGACGGCAAGGTGGCCTTCGTGGGGGGCTTCTGCGTGGGGGCCGAGTGGGCCGGCAAGGATGGGGCGCCGCCGTGGCGCGACACCGGAGTGGAGATCCGGGGACCCGCCGCGGCCGCCTGCACCGGCGCCTTCGGGCGCGTCTGGGCCGAGACCGGCGACCCCATGCCGCTCGACGTCGACATCGACCCCTCCACCGTCGATCCGGTCGGCAACACCCCCGTCTGGCTGATC
>JANQRO010000107.1 GCA_028284525.1 Myxococcota bacterium
TGCGAATACGATCTCCGCGTGGGGGTTCGCCAGCGAGATCTGGCGGATGTAGTTGTCGACGGAGTGCTGGCCGCCGCGGTAGTTGCCCTCGAGCTCGATGTCGACGCGGGTGCCGTGGTCGAAGTCGGCCTCGACGATCTCGTCCTTGCGCACCTTGGGCTCGTTGCGTTGGGTGTCGATCACCAGCTCGAAGTGGTGGCAGGGCTTCCCCTTGCCGGTGCGGGTGCGGATCACCACGGGCTTGCCCGTGGTGAGCAGGCCGTACATCCCGGCGGCGCTGATCCCGATGCCCTGCTGGCCCCGGCTCTGGCGCAGCCGGTGGAATTTCGAGCCGTAGAGCAGCCGGCCGAAGATCTTGGGGACCTGGGCCCGGACGATCCCCGGGCCGTTGTCCTGGATCGCGACCCGGAAGCGGGTCTCGCTCTGCTGCTCGATCTCGACCCGGATCGTCGGGAGGATCCCGGCCTCCTCGCAGGCGTCGAGGGCGTTGTCGACGCCTTCCTTCACCGTGGTGAGCAGCGCTTTGCTCGGATTGTCGAAGCCGAGGAGGTGCCGGTTCTTGGCGAAGAACTCCGAGACCGAGATGTCGCGCTGACGCTTGGCGAGATCGCTCGCGTCGCTCGAACGCCGCGATCGCGGTGCACTCTTCTTCTTTCGCGCCGGGCGCCGGTCGGGCCTCGCCCGCTTCGCGGCGCCCGTGTCGCCTTTGGCCATGTCGTACGTCCCCCCGAGACGCGCAGAACATTCCCCGGCCCGAGGCGGGGGTCAACGGCCGTCGGCTCAGCGCGGGCTTTCGCCGCGGAAGCCCAGCAGCGCGGGCTTTCGCCGCGGAAGCTCAGCGCCTCGGCGAGGGCCTCGGCGCCGGTACGGGTCTCGGATCGCAGGTCCGCCAGGGTCCGCGCCACCCGCAGCACCCGGCGCGCCCCCCGAGCGCTCAGGCGCAAGCGGTCGACGGCTCGGCCCAGCAGGATCCGGGCCTCGGGGGTCGCGTCCACCAGGGCGTCCAGCCCGGCGTCGGGGATCTCGGCGTTGGATCGCGCCCCGCAGCGGCGTAGCCGCGGGGCGGCGGCGCGGCGGGCCGTCTCGACCTGGGAGTGGAGCTCCGCGCTCCCGGCCCCCGCGACGCCGCGGTCGAGGTCGCGCCAGGCCACCGGCTCCAGCGAGACGAACAGGTCGATGCGGTCCAGGAGCGGACCCGCCAGTCGCGCTCGGTAGCGCCGCCGGCTGGCGTCGTCGCACTCGCAGGGGCGCCAACGACTGCCCCACCAGCCACAGGGGCAGGGGTTCGCCGCCGCGACGAGCTGGACGTCGGCCGGGAAGCAGGCGCTCCCGCGCGCCCGGGAGATCACGACGCGTCGCTCCTCGACGACCTGTCGGAGGGCCTCCCGGACGCTTCGCTCGAACTCCGGGACCTCATCGAGAAAGAGCACGCCCCGGTGTGCGAGCGAGACCTCGCCCGGTCGCGGCGGGGAGCCGCCGCCCAGCAGCCCCGCCCGGGAGGCGGCGTGA
>JANQRO010000131.1 GCA_028284525.1 Myxococcota bacterium
ACCGGGCGCTCGCCGAGGCGCTGGGACTCGAGCCGGACTGGCTTGCCAGCGAGGCCGGGGTGGGCGCGACCCGCGCGTAGCAGCTCTCCGGCAGCTGCGCGTAGCGATGCTCGAAACGCGGCCCGGCGTCCGCCTCGGTCGTCGGACTAGAGCGAGGCGGCAAAGCCCTGGATGTCGCGAATCGTCGCCAGGTAGACGTCGGGCATCGCCCCACGCAGCATGCAGTCGCCGGCGTGACAGGTGCCATTCACCGTGCGGCCCACCGCGTCCACCCCGGCATCGAGGAGCTTGCGGAAGAAGGCCAGCCCTTCGTCGCGCAGCGGGTCGAGCTCGTTCACGGAGATGACGTGGGGCGGGAGCCCGGCGAGGTCGTCCCGGCTGGCGTGGAGCGGCCAGGCGAGCGGGTTCTGGTCGTGCTCGCCGCTCGGGTCGTAGACCCGCGCCAGCGCGCCCATCGCCTTCACGCTCAACATGTACTGGTCGTTCTCGAAGAGCGAGGGCAGCTCCGGGCTCTTCGGGTCCCACGCGTTCGCGATGTAGGGACACTGGGCGTAGACGCCGTCGATCTTGTCGATCCAGCCTTCGCGGTTCGCCTTGAGCGCCGTCGCGAGAGCGAGGTTCCCGCCCCCGGATTCCCCCGAGATCACGATCTTCGAGATCCCCAGCTGCTCGCGATTCTCGTGGACCCAGCTCACCGCGCTCGCGCAGTCGTTGAGACCCGCCGGGAAGGGGTGCGGCCCGAGCGCGCCGGCCCCGTTGCGGAACTCGACGCCAACCGCCACGAGGCCCGTCGCCGCCAACTCGTCGCGCCAACGCACGTAGCCCGGCCCCGCGGCCTGGAGCATCACCATGCCGCCGCCGTGGGTGTGGATGACGCAGGGCACCGGTCCGTCCACACCGCTCGGCCGGTGGATGTAGAGGGGGATGTCGTTGCCGTCGACCCCCTTGATCCCCTGGGTCTCCGAGTTCACCCCCGAGATCGGCGGCAGGTTGCCGTAGAGGATCGGCCCGAGCTGCTCGAAGGCGGCCTCGAACTCGTCGCAGTAGGCGCGCAGCGCGTCGAGGGGCGATTTGGAGTCCACCGGCGCCTCCGGCGGCGGATCGGCCATTTCGAGGGGGGCCAACACTTCGATCATGCGCGGGTCCGAGCGCGGGTCGTTGCGCATCGTCTGGCTCGGGTTGCCGAGGCGACCGGGGAGGGTCGGGGAAGCTGCCATGGTGGATCCTCCTTTCGAGGCGGGGCCGAGATCATCGCGTGGATTCGCGTCGCTGTCGCGCGCCGCATCCGATGGGGTGCGGCGGACGGCGCACACGATCCCACAGGCGGCGGGACCGGGCCACCCGCGGCGGCCCCGCCGGCTCGGGGTGGCATCTCCCGGTACGCTCTGGGGCGTCGGGCTCCGCGCGCTCCGCGGGCGAGGGCTCGGCGGCCGACGACCACCCGGAGGCTGTGATGACAGGACACGAGAACAAAGAGTTCACGCTCCGCGGCGTGAATCACCTGGCGCTGGTCTGCAAGGACATGGCGCGGACGGTCGATTTCTATTCGAACACCCTCGGGATGCCGCTCATCAAGACGATCGAGCTCCCCGACGGTCTGGGCCAACACTTCTTCTTCGACATCGGCAAGGGGGACGCGCTCGCCTTCTTCTGGTTTCCCGACGCGCCCGAGAACGTCCCGGGCCTCGTCGCGCCCGCCCACAACGTCGGCGAAGGACCCATCACGACGGCCCAGGCGTCGATGAACCACGTGGCCTTCGACATCGACGCCGGCGAGATCGAGGGCTACCGGGACAAGCTTCTGGCCAAGGGAGTCGAGGTGTCGGAGATCGTGAACCACGACGACTCGCCGTCGGGCGTGACCCGCGAGCTCCACGAGGGCGTCTTCGTCCGCTCGATCTACTTCTTCGACCCCGACGGGGTGCTGCTCGAGTTCGCCGGATGGACCCGGCCCTTCGGCCCGGACGACGCGACCGATCCTCCGGCCTCGGAGACCGACCGGTCCCGCTATCTCGAGCGCGCACGCCGGGCGCGAGACGCGGCGCAACGCTGAGGGGATCCTGCGCGCGGCCTCAGTCCCGGCCGCGCGCCGCCTCGATCGTGCGGAGCCACCCCTCCCCGAAGCGCTTGGCCTTGGTCGGCCCGACGCCGTGGGCGAGGAGGAGCTCGTCGGGCGTGTGCGGCTGGAGCCGGGCGAGGTCGCGGAGCGTGCGGTCACTCGCGACGACGTAGGGCGGCACCCCGAGCTCGCGGGCGCGCTCGAGCCGGTCGGCGCGCAGGGCCTCGAAGATCCGTCCACCCGCGGTGTCGAGCTCGGGCCCGTCGGCGCCGGCCCGGCCCCCCCGTCGCGGCGACGCGCGTGTGCCCGGGTGGACGCCCGGGGGAAGGAGCAGACGCGCCGGTCGTTCCGCGCGCATCACCGCGCGGCCGCTCCCGGTGAGCACCGCCATCGGCCGGCCGCCCGCGACGAAGGCGACCCAGCCCGCGGTGACACAGCGCCGCAGGAGCCGGGTGAGCCACGCCTCGGGGTGGTCGCGCAGACAGCCGAAGGTGGGCGCCTGGCCGAGGCCCACCGACTCGAGGCGGGCGTCCGCGCTGCCGCGGAGCAGCTTGGCCGCCGCCGAGAGCCCGAAGCGGCCGTGGATGCGGGCGACCGCGGACAGCGCTTTGCGAACGATGAGGGTCACCGTCTCGGGGTCGGCGTCCGCGGGCATCGCGAGCCGCTGACACACGTCGCAGCGTCCACAACCGTCGAGGGTCTCGGCTTCGTCGCCGAAGTAGCGCAGGATCGCGTCGTGACGACAGCTTCCGCCCTCGGCCCAGCGCATCAGCTCGAGGAAGAGGTTCCACTTGTGCTGCGCCACCTCCGGATCGGGGCTGCGACCCTCGGTGTCGCGCTCGATCAGGTTGCGGCGCAGGGGCAGGTCGCCCGGCGAGATCAAGAGCAACCCGAGCGCGGGTTCTCCGTCGCGGCCGGCGCGGCCCACCTCCTGGTAGTAGGCCTCCATCGAGCTCGGCGGCGCCAGGTGCAGGACGGCGCGCACGTCGGGGCGGTCGATGCCCATCCCGAAGGCGTTGGTGGCGACCACCACCTCGGTCTCCCCCGATGAGAAGCGTCGGTGCACGCGTTCGCGCACGTCGCCGCCGAGACCGGCGTGGTAGACCCCCACGCGATATGCGGCGCGGGTGAGCCGCTCCCCCTCCTGCTCGGTGGTCTTGCGGGTGGGCGCGTAGACGATCGCGCAGCCACGCGTCGCGCCCGGGCGCCCGATCGCCTCTGCCAGCGCGTCGTCGACCGCCGCCGCGCGCTCTCGACCCGACTCGATCTCCCGGGCGCGCAAGGCCAGGTTCGGCCGCGCGAAGCCGTGCACGAGCTGGGGCGTATCGGTGGGGAGCCCGAGACGTTCGAGGATCTCGTCGCGCACCACCGGGGTGGCGGTCGCGGTGCACGCCAGGACGCGCGCGCCGGAGAGCTCCCCCAGGACCGCTCCGATCTGGAGGTAGTCCGGTCGAAAATCGTGCCCCCACTCGCTGATGCAGTGCGCCTCGTCGACGGCGACGAGGGGGCAGGCGAGGTCGGCGAGCAGCCCGCGGAACCCGGGGAAGGCGAGTCGCTCGGGAGCGACGTAGACGATCTTGTAGGCCCCCTCCGCGATCCCCCGCATCCGAGACCGGAGCGCGTCGCCGTCGAGGGTGGCGGCGAGGAAGGTCGCGGGCACGCCCGCCGCGACCAGGGCCTCGACCTGGTCGTGCATCAGCGACACGAGTGGTGAGATCACCAGGCTGGTTCCGGGGAGGAGACTCGCCGGGAGTTGATAGACGAGGCTCTTCCCCCCGCCGGTGGGCGCGACGAGGAGAGCGCGCCCGACCCGCAAGAGCTCTTCGATCGCTTCGCGTTGGCCCGGACGGAAGGCGTCGAGCCCGAAGCGCGCCAGCCCGGCGTCGAGATCCGCGGGTGCGAGACGCTCCGCCCCCTCCGAATCGTGTCCTCGCACCCCGATCGCTCCCCCCAGACGGCAGGGTACCGCCGCGCGCAGGCGGACGTCAGCGGCGTCTTCGGGGTCACCGGCGGCTGCGGTCGTCCCCACCGCTTTCGCTTGCGGGGTCGCTCTCTGGCGCACCAGTTGCACCAAAAACGCGGGCCTTTGCGCACTTCCCGCACGCGGAACAAAGTCAATCGTCGCGGGAACTTGCGCGCTTGTGTCGCGAGCCGGTCGTGTAGAATGCGCGGGCGATGGCCCCCTCCCCCCCCGCCACCACGCAGATGGCGTGTCTCGAGTGCGACCTGCTCGTGTCCGTCGCCCCGCTCGTCGAGGGGCAGCGGGCCGACTGCCCGCGCTGTGGCCACACGATCACGGCGCCGCGGGGCGATTGGCGGGAACGCGCGCTCTCCTTCTCGGTCGCCGCCCTCGTGCTGCTGGCCATGGCCAACGCCTTCCCCTTTCTCTCGCTCATCGCGGGCGGACTCGAGAGCGTGATGACGCTGCCCAAGAGCGCGGTCGAGCTCTACCAGGACGGCTACTGGACCATTGCCGTCCTGGTACTCGGACCGATCGTCGGGATCCCCGCCCTCATCCTCCTCGTCCTGCTCGCGGTGGTCGTGCCCCTCCACGGGGGCCGCTCCCGACCCTGGCTCGTTCCCGGCGCGCGACTCCTCGCGCTGCTCAACCCCTGGGCGATGGTCGAGGTGTTCGTCATTGGAGTGCTGGTGAGCCTCGTGAAGATCGGCGCGATGGCGAAGGTCGTCCTGGGTCTGTCCTTTTTCGCCTACGTGGGCTTTGCCCTGTGCTTCATCGCGGCGATCGCGAGCCTCGACCGCGCCCAGCTCTGGCGCGAGATCCACGAGGTCACCTCGTGAGCGCGGCGAGGACCACGGTCTACGAGCCGGGAACGGCGGCCGCCGCCGGTCTCGCCTGCTGTCACACCTGCGCCACCCTCACGCCGGTAGAGCGCGGACACTGCCCGGTGTGCGGATCGCACCTGCATCTGCGGACACCCGGGAGCCTGCAACGCACGATGGCCCTCGTCGTCACCGCGGCGCTTCTCTACATCCCCGCCAACGTGCTCCCGATCATGACGACCGCGCAGTTCGGGCGCCCGATCGACAGCACGATCCTGGGCGGTGTCGTGATCCTCGTCCATCACGGGTCCTACGCGATCGCCGGGGTGATCTTCCTGGCGAGCGTGATGGTGCCGATCAGCAAGCTCATCGCGCTGTGCGTGCTGTGCTGGACGGTGCACCGCGGGGCGGCCAAGACGCCCAAGGAGCGGACCCAGCTCTATCGGATCACCGAGTTCATCGGGAAGTGGTCGATGACCGACGTGTTCGTGGTCGCGATCCTGGTGGCCTTGATCCAGATGGGCGGGCTGCTTCGCATCACCGCCGGCCCTGCGGCGATCGCCTTCGGCGGGGTGGTGATCGTCACGATGATCGCGGCGGAATCCTTCGACCCCCGGCTCATCTGGGACCGCCGGGAGCTCGCCGATGGCTGAGCCCGAGGCGCAGGTCGTGCACCGGCGACGCCTCGCACCGATCTGGTTGGTGCCGATCGTCGCCCTCCTGCTGGGGCTCGGCATGGTGGTCCACACCTTCCGCAGCCAGGGCCCCACCATCAAGATCATCTTCCAGACGGCGACCGGCGTCGAGGCCGAGAAGACCAAGATCCGCACCCTCGCCGTGCAGGTCGGCATGGTCGAAGCCGTCTACCTGGACGAGGACCTCAACCGCGTCGTCGTCGAGGCGCGCATCGACAAAGCGGTCGCCCCGCTCCTGCGGGAAGACACCCAGTTCTGGGTGGTGCGACCCCGCTTCGGGGCGGGGGGGGTCAGCGGTCTCGGAACGGCCCTCTCCGGCGCCTACATCCAGCTCGCCCCGGGGACCCAGAAGGCCGGCCGTCGCGAGTTCCACGGGCTCGAAGAGCCGCCGGTGACCCCCGTCGGAACACCCGGGCTCCACGTCGAGCTGACCAGCGATTCGGCGAGCTCGGCGAGTACCGGAAACCCGATCCTCTACAAGGGGTTTCGCGTCGGCCGCATCGAACGCGCCGAGCTCGACCTCGAGACACGCAAGATGCACTACAGCGCCTTCATCGAAGCGCCCTACGACGACCTCGTGAGCACGACGACCCGCTTCTGGGAGGCCAGCGGGGTGGAGATCAAAGCCGGCGCCGCGGGGGTCGAGGTCGACACCGGGTCGCTGGAGTCGCTGCTGGTCGGCGGCGTCGCGATCGGCCGCCCGCGCGGCGTCCAGGCCGGGGAGCCGGTGGAGAACGGCGCGGTCTTCCGTCTCTACGACGACTACGACGAGGTCAACGACCGACCCTACCGGACGCGCATCCAGTACGTCGGGGAGTTCGAGCAATCGGTCCGCGGCCTGCAGATGGGTGCCCCGGTCGAGTTTCGAGGGCTGCGGGTCGGCCACGTGGAGCGCATCCTCCTCCCCGAGCTCGCCACCATGCGGCTCGATCAGGGTGCCGGCGCGATCCCCGAAGGCGGCTCCTCGATCCCCGTGCTGATGGAGTTCGAACCCGGTCTGCTCACCCTGCCGGACAACGAGATCGGGGCCCAACGCATGCGCGACGCGATCGAGGCGGGGATCAGCGCCGGGATGCGCGCGACCCTGGCGACCGGCAACCTGCTGACCGGCAGCCTCTACGTGAAGTTCGACTACTTCCCGGACGCCCCCGACGCCGAGATCGGGACCTTTGCGAACTACCCGACGATCCCGACCGCGCCGAGTGGCCTCGAGGGCATCCAGGCCCAGGCCCAGGCCCTGCTCTCCAAGCTCAACGAGCTCCCGCTGCACGAGACCGTCGACCGCACCAACCAGATGCTCGCGAGCCTCGACACGATCCTCGCGAACGACGAGCTCCAGGCGATGCCGGCGACGATCGAGGGCGTCCTGAAGGAGCTCCAGACCACCCTCGACTCGGTCTCGCCGGACTCGCCCTTCCAGACCCGGTTGCTGCGGACCACCACCGAGCTCGAGCGCTCGCTCCAGAGTCTGCGACGGCTGCTCGACTCGCTCGACGAGAACCCCAACGCCATCCTCTTCAACCGGAGCCGGGGCCGCGACCCGGAGCCGCCGGCGGGACGCCCATGAGATCGCTCACACCCTTCCTCGTGCTGGTCGGTCTGGGGCTCCCCTTGGTGTCCGGGTGCGCGGGTACGGAGCCCGCGCGCACCCAGTACCTCCTGGGGCCCGCGGCGGCGCCGACGACCGGCCGCGTCGACGCGCCGAGCCAGGTGCTCCTCACCCACGTCTCGATCGCGCCCTACATCGACCAGGCGGGGATCGTCGTCGAGACCGAGGTCGGCCAAGTGAGCGCGGCGCGGCTCCACACCTGGGCCGAGCCGCTGAGCGCCGCTCTCGAGTCGCTGTTGCGCGCCGAGATCTCGAGCGCGCTGGGATATCCCGTGAGCGCGAGCGAGCTCTCCGGGGGCCCCTGGGACGTCACCGTCGGCGTCCACGTCGAGCGATTCCACGCCACGATGAACGGTCGGGCCGTGCTGCGCGCGGCGTACCGGGTCGCGACACCGGCGGGCGGCGGCGCGACCTATCGCTTCCACGAGAGCGCCGCCCTGCCGCGGGAGGGCTATCCGGGGGTGGTCGACGCCGAGACCGCCCTCGCCCGCGAGCTCGCCCGGTCGATCGCCGCGGCGATCCAGGCGCGTCCACAAGGCTGACCCCCAGCACCCGTCGCGGCGACGTCGCGAGGTGCCGACATCGCGGGCACGGCTGCCCGCAAACGCGGCGTGGCGCCGGAGACATCCCGCCGCGCGACGCCGCGCCGTGCCCGGCCCCGCGCAGTCTTCCGGCACGCTCTCTGCAAAGGTCCCGCGACGGGGGTGGGAAGGGGCGTGTGGCGCACACCCGCGCCCCCGACGACCGAAGACGCCCGACCCCGCCACCCGACGACTCACGTCGTGAGGGTCTCGACGTGATTCCCCTTCGTCGGCGTGGCGGGGATCCCCCCGGCCGACGTCGGGCAGGGTCTACCGATCGCCCACGATCAGCTCGACGCACTGCGCGGCGGCGCGGCGCGCCCGGGCGTCCAGCTCGGCCAGGCTCGCGCTGCTGATCGGGTGGTCGGTGACGACGAAGCGGTAGCCCTCCGCCCCCAACACCCGCGCCATCAGCTCGGCGGCGCTCACGAAGGCGCTGGTCATGATCCCGGCGGAAGGCAACGCCAGCCGCTCTCCGATCACCGCGTCGTGCAGACTGCACGACGAGCAGCTGCCTCAGTCGCCCACGCCGGCGATCAGGGCATGCCAGCGCCCGGATGCGGCGAGAAGCTCGCGCTCGGCCGGGGCGCTGTAGTTTCCCTTGGTGAGCCGCACGACCTCGGCCACGCCGTAGCGGTGGCGCAGCTCGTCCTCGACCGCGTCGAAGAAGGGTCTGACCCCGCGCTTGCCGTTCGAGACGAGGGCCACCGTGGTGCCTTCGAGGGTGGTGAGCCGGGGAGCCGGCGAAAAGACCCCGCTTCCGCCCTCGTGGGTGGGATCGAGCATCTCGAGACTCACGGCGTCCTCCCTCACACCTCGCAGTCGACGCAGGCACCGATCGCCAGGGTCACGGCGTGGCTCTTGTGTCCCAGCCAGGGGGGGATCACGGCGCCGAAGCCGCCGGCGGGCCCTCCGGCCGCGAGGACGAGCAGGTGATCGGGGTCGGGGGGCGCCGGGTACTCGCGGTCGGCGGCCTCGCCCACGACCGCGCCCTTCCCCACCGCGGCCCACTCGCCCCGACGGATTCGCGCCCGCTCGTGGACGTAGGCGCGAATCTCGGCCTTGGTCCAGCCCGCCGCCTCGAAGTGGGCGCGGAGCTGGGGCGGGACGACGATCGCGTAGTTGCCCGGCCAGATCGAGTAGTGCCGCATGTTGGCGCAGATCTCCGCGGCGTAGGTGTCGAGGATCTCCTCGGGGACCGTGGTCCACTCGTTCATCAGCTGTCGGGGTGCGCCGGCCGCCATCGCGGTCACGGCGGACACGCCCTCGGGCACGCCGCGCTCGGCGGCGAGCGGCAGCCAGGGCGAGCCCTCTTCGTCCTCGGCGAGGCAGTAGCTGAGCTTGCCCGGGTGGCCCAGGGTCGAGCGGTCGACCTCGCCGGGGCGGACGTCGAGGAGGTTGCGCAACGCGAGCCGCAGCGCACGCCCGATGACGGCGCTGGCGCGGTCGCTTCCCGCCAGCGCGTTGAAGCTGCCCTCCATGCCGAGCTCGCGGCGGATCGGACCGTTCACGACCAGGAGCACCGCGCAGCCCCCGGTGCTCGCGGTGGCGCCGTGGAGCAGAAAGGGCTCCTGGAGCATCGCGGTCATCGCCGCGACCACGACCGGGAAGTGCATCGGGAGACAGCCCGCCATGACGGCGTTCACGGCGAGCTTCTCGGCGCTGATGGCGCGTTCGCGCACCGGCTCGATCCCCACCAGCTGGTCGGGGGCGAGCAGCGCCCACTCCAGACACGCGGCCACCGCCTCGGGGGTGGGCGGCACCACCGGGAGCCCGTCGCTCCACCGGCGGCTGTGGAAGAGCTCCTGGGCGGCGGCGAGATCGTCGGCGTGGTGACGCTTCGAGGAGAGCTCCATCCCGCCTACCCGCGCGATCTCACTTTGTCCCACGCGTACCCCTCCTTGGAGCCAAAGGCGCGCTCGCGTTGGGACCAGTCGTGGGTTTCGTTCCAGAGCGCCAGCACCCGAGGCGCTTCTGCCTCGAACATCCGCAGCCGGCTCGCCTCGCAGGTGGGCGTGGTGAGCTCCAGCCGGTGCCCGTTGGGGTCGAAGAAGTAGATCGAGAGGATGAAGTCGTCGTGGTTCGTGGGGCCCACCACCTCGATCCCCCGCGCCTCGAGACGCGTCTTCGCCTCGCGGAGCGCCTCGACGCTCTCCACCTCGAAGGCGAAGTGCTGGATCCAGTCGGGCATCGCCGTGTCGCGCATCGCTCCCGGCGCATGCGGCACCTCGAAGAAGGCGAGGTTGCTCCCGTCCGCCATTTCGAGGAAGACGTGCATGTGGGGCGAATACTCGCCGGTGGACGGCACGTGGTCGGCCCCCATCGCGTGGGTGAACTTGAGCCCCAACACCTCGGTGTAGAAGCGCACGGTCTCCTCGGCATCGCGGCAGCGGAAGGCGGCGTGGTGGAGCTTCTTGCACAACATCGGCGATCTCCTGGGCTCTCCATCGGCGCGGATGGGCGGATCCTCCGAGCGGCTCGCAGGATGCTAGTCCAGGCCGCGAGGGACCCGCTCGAGGGCGCCCGCGAGGCCCCTCGCTAGCCCGCCGCTCCAGTGCGCGTCCCCGGCGCGGGGGGATCCGAGGGCGCCCCCGCGAAACACTGGGCGATGGCCATCCAACGGGTAGCGACCTCGCCCACCACCTCGAGCGCCGTGTCCGCGACGTTGCGGCCCTGGGTGACGACATGACAGAACTCCGCCGCATCGCCCTCGATCCGCTCCTCCGCGCTCGGCGGATTCCACTCCCAGGTCGCACCCGAAGGCGCGCGGAGCCGCACGTAGGGCGCGACCTCGGGCACGGGAAGCTTGCGGTTGGTGAAGGTCCAGCCAAAGGTCTTCACGCCGATCACGGCGATGTTCTCGAGACGGTCGCTGTAGACCCGCGGGCGACCCAGGAGGTCGTAGAGATCCTGCGCGTGGGCCCAGGTCTCCATCTGCCGGGCGGTCGTGAACATCCGCACCCCCATGTCGGGGCCGAACCAGGGGATGCGATCGCGAGGCCCGCGTGCGTCGAGGAGCGAGCAGAGCCTCGTGGCGGCGTCGCGCCACGCGTCCCGAAGCGCCGGGGCGTCCAACGTCGCGAGCTGTTCCCGGGTGTACTCCTGCAGCGAGGTGCCCGAGCGCAGCGCCGCGCCGAGCGCCGCCGCGGCCTGGCGAAAGAGCTCGGGATCCTCCAGCGCGAGCACCGATTGTCGGTCGGAGAGGTGGAGATGGGCCACCACGTCCCAGGGCGTCCAGGCCTTGAAGGGAGTCGGGCGCTCCCAGTCTTCGACCGACAACGTCTCGAGCAGCGCGTCGAGCTCGTCGAGCTCTTCGCGAAGGGCATCGACCTCGCGCATGGGGACCTCCGTCCTGTGTATACCGCGGCGTCTGTCTCGACGCCGTCGGCGGCGCCGTTGCCCGGGGTTCCCGCCACGCCTAGCGTTGGTCGCCGTTGCCGGGACGTCGGCGCGCGAGGAGCCCCGCACCGATGCCGATCCGCTACCGCATGATTGGGCTGGTGCTGCTGGGCACCATGCTCAACTACGTCGATCGCATCAACATCTCGGTCGCCGCCGCCGACATCATGCGCGACACCGGATGGGACGAGGCGCGCTTCGGCTGGGTCTTCTCCTCGTTTCTGGTCGGCTACGCGCTCTTCCAGTACCCCGGCGGCACCCTGGCCGACCGCTGGAGTGCCCGCAAGGTCGTCGGGCTCTCGTGTATCGGATTCTCGCTCTTCACGGCGCTCACCCCCCTGGGCGCCAGCGCGTTCTTCCTGCTCCTCACCCTGCGCTTCGCGGTGGGCGCCTGTGAGTCGCTGAGCTTTCCCTCCTTCGCCTCGTTGAACTCGCGCTGGATCCCCCGCAGCGAGTTCGCCCGCGCCCAGGCCATGCTGCTCTCGGGGGTGTATCTCGGCCAGATCGTCGCGTACCCCTCGACCGCCTGGATCGTCGAGCGCTTCTCGTGGCAGGCGGTGTTCTACGTGAACGCCGCGGTGGGCGTGTTGTGGGTCTCGGCCTGGCTCTGGTACTCCCGGGACACGCCCCGCGAGCACCCCGCGATGAGTGCCGCCGAGCTCGAGCGCATCGAGTCGGACATCGCCGAGAAGCCGGAGGGCGCCACCCCGTCGCTCCTCGCAATCCTCCGATGCCGGCCCGTCATCTTCACCTGTCTGAGCTACATGCTCTACGGGTTCATCGCCTGGCTCTTCATCTTCTGGCTGCCCTCGTATCTCGTGAAAGAGCGCGGGCTCACCACGATGCAGATGGGGCTGGTCGGCATGCTCCCGATCGGCGCGGGGTTCGTCGGGATCCAGTTCGGCGGCTGGTTCTCGGACCTGCTCTTGCAGCGCGGCGCCAGCCCGCGACTGGCGCGGGTGCGGATGCCCGGCTTGAGCGTGATCCTCGCCGCACCCTTCCTGGTGGTCGGCGTGAGCGTCGAATCGATCGCGCTGTGCATCGCGTGCTTCGGCCTGTTCTACGCGCTGTTCTCGGCGGCCCTCGCGGGATACTGGGCCCTCCCCCTCGAGCTCAACCCCATGTTCGTGGGCTCGATTGTCGGGGTGATGAACACGAGCGCCAACGCGGCGGGTCTCTTCGGGCCCCTCGTGGCCGGCTACCTGGTGGCCGACGTGGGCCGCTGGGACCTGCCCTTCTTCCTCGCAGCGGGCCTCAGCGTCGTGTGCGGTGCGATCTACGCGCTCTTCGTCTCCGCCGACCCGATCGACATCGAGAGCCGGCTGGCCTGACCCGCGGCGCGTGGCGTCCCCCGGAGCCGCCGCGGATACTCTGGCCATGCGCTGCGCCATCGCCGGCGGGGGAATCGGCGGCCTCGCCACCGCGCTGAGTCTCCACGCTGCGGGGCTCCGGGACGTCGTGGTCTGGGAGGCGACGTCGGAGATCCGCGAGCTCGGCGTGGGGATCAACCTGTTGCCCCACGCGGTGCGCGAGCTCACCGAGCTCGGCCTCGACGAAGCGCTCGCGGCGCGTGGGATCGCGACGGCCCAGCTCAGCTACCACACCAAACGCGGCGAACGCATCTGGCAAGAGCCCCGCGGCCGCGCCGCGGGGTATCGCTGGCCCCAGTATTCGATCCACCGCGGAGCCCTGCTCCGTGTGCTCTACGAAGCGGTGTGCGAGCGCCTCGGGCCCGGGCGCGTCCTGACGGGGCATCGTCTGGCGGCGTTCCGGGACGGTTCCGCGGGGGTCGACTGTCGCGTCGAGCGCGGCGCCGAGGCGGCCCTGGAGACGACCTGCGACGTACTGATCGGCGCCGACGGGGTGCACTCCACCGTCCGGGCGGCGCTCGTCCCCGGCGAGGGCCCCCCGCGCTGGAACGGCGTGACGATGTGGCGCGGTGTGAGCGAGGCGGCCCCCTTCTTCGACGGCCAGTCGATGATCCTGGCCGGGAGCTTCGCCCGGCGGATCGTCGTCTATCCGATCTCCCCCACCCACCGCGCCCGCGGCGCCGCGCTGATCAATTGGGTCGCCGAGCTCCGCCAGGGGGAGGCCCGCGCGATGCCCCCCCAGGAGTGGGAGCACCGCGGGCGGCTCGAGGAGGTCCTCGAGCACTTCGGCGGCTTTCGCTTCGAGTGGCTCGACTTCCCGGCCGTCGCGCGCGCGGCGCCGGCGATCTTCCAGTACCCGATGGTCGACCGCGACCCCTTGCCGCGCTGGCGACGCGGAAGGACGACCCTGCTGGGCGACGCGGCGCACCCGATGTACCCGGTGGGCTCGAACGGCGCCTCCCAGGCGATCCTCGACGCCCGCGTGCTCGCGATGCACCTGGCGACGCGGGGCGACGTGGAGGCTGCCCTCGACGCCTACGTGGCCGACCGGCGCCCCGCCACCGCGCGGATCGTCGAGCTGAACCGCCAGGTCGGACCCGAGCAGTGCATGGAGATCGTCGAAGCGCGCGCTCCCCACGGCTTCGAACGCATCGAAGACGTGATCAGCCAGACCGAGCTCGAGGCCATCGCCGAGCGCTACAAGCGGGCCGCGGGCTTCGACCGGGATGCCCTCCACGCACGGCCCTCCTACTCCGTCGCCGGTGTGACCTGAGTCACAGCCGGAGCCTCCTCCTCCTCCCACGATCGGGGCATTCGCGTAGGGAGGAGCGCCCCGATGCAACGACTCGCCCCCTGGATCCCGACTCTCCTCTGGCTCGTCGTTCCCTTGGCCGCGGCGGGGGACGCGGCCGGGACGGCGCGCAATGGCAGCGGATGTCTCCCCTGTCACGGCGTGGTCCCCAATGCGCTGGTCTCGGTCATGATCGACGGCCCCGCGGAGGTACCCGCGGGCGGCTCCGCGCTCTACTCCGCGTGGATCGCGCCCGCCGGCGCGGGCGCCGCCATCGACGCCTCACTCGATGCGGCGGCGCTCGCGGCCGGCTGGACCGTACTCCCCGTGGACCCTCTGCTCCGATCCTTCGGGGCGGGATCGGTGGTGCAGAGCGACGCCCATCCCCGGGTGTGGTCCTTCGATTTCGAGCTGGTCGCGCCCCTCGCGCCCGTCGACGCGACCCTGCGTGTCGCCATGATGGCGTTCGACGGGGACGGTCTCGACACGGCGCTCGACGTCTGGAACACCGCGAGCGCGCCGGTCTCGGTCCCGGAGCCTCCCGGATCCGCGGTCGCCGCGGCCCTCGCCCTCGCGCTCCTCGCCCGGATCGGCAGAGCTGGCGGAAGCCGGCGTCGGCGCGGCACCCTTCGCGGCGGCGGAGCCAGCGCTCCGAGGAGGAGGGAGCCGTGCCCCTGGATACCCGCGTCGTCGGACGCTCGACCGACCCGCAGCGGTTCGAGATCGATGCGCGCTGGCTGATGGCCTACGCCGCGGGGCTTGGCGACGCCAACCCGCGCTACCTGGACACGGCGGCGCATCCGGTGTGTGCGCACCCGCTCTTTCCGGTGTGCCTCGAGTGGCCGGTGGTGCTCGCGTGTCGCGCCCTCCCCGGCTACGACACCCTCACCGACGCCGAAGCCGCCCGCGGCGTCCACGCCACCCACGACCTCGAGCTCCACCGGCCGATCGTCGCGGGCGATCGTCTCGCGACGAGTGCCACGGTGACCGCGCTCCACGCCATCAAGCCCGGCGCCGCGCTCCACCTGCGTCTCGACACCCACGACGCCGACGGCGCCCTCGTGGCCCGCACGCGCCAGCTCGCCATCCTCCGCGGCGTCGAAGTGCGGGGCGAGGAGCGCGCGGGGGAGCCGTCGCCGGAGCCTCCCAAGCTCGCGGCGCTGCGCGACCCGGTGCGCCACGTCATCGACGTCGCCGCCGGTGCGGCCCACGTCTACACCGAGTGTGCGCGCATCTACAACCCGGTCCACACGGACCGAGCGGTCGCCCTGGCCGCCGGGCTTCCCGACATCATCCTCCACGGCTCCGCGACCCTGGCCCTCGCCGTGTCCCGCCTCGTCGACACCCATCTCGGCGGCGACCCGACGCGCGTGCGGCGGCTGGGCGGCCGCTTCACGGCCATGGTAATGATGCCCTCGACCCTCGAGCTCGAGGTCGGCGGCCGCGCGGAGGACGGGCTGGTGTTCCAGGTGCGCAACGATGCGGGCGAGACCGTCTTCGCCGACGGGTACCTGCTCACGTCGTAGCGGTCCGGAGCGGTGGCGATCCCGAGAACCGGGACCACCTCGGTTTGCCCTGGAGCGGGACGCGCCCGTCCTCCCCCCGGGCCCCGCGCTATCGTACGCGTGGGTTCGAGGGAGCCGGACATGCAACTCGGGTACTTCACAGAACGGCCGTATCGGCATCTCAACGAAGACGAGATCCTGCGCAACCGCGCGTTCTTCGGGGTCTCGAACGCCCTCTACGACGAGAAGGCCGCGTCCGAGGACTACAACTACTACCTCGACGAGTACCAGTACGCCGAGGAGCTGGGCTTCGACGTCCTCGCGCTGAACGAGCACCACGGCAACCCGATCTGCATGGGCAACGTGATGAACGTCGAGGCGGCGATCCTGGCTCGTATCACGAGCCGCGCGCGGATCGTGCTGATCGGCAACCCGTTGCCGGTGATCAAGCACCCGCTGCGCATGGCCGAGGAGCTCGCGACGATCGACCTGATCTCGCGGGGGCGGCTGGTGGCGGGTTGGGTGCGGGGTGCCGGCGCCGAGCAGTTCTTCAACAACGCCAACCCGGCCTACAACCGGGAGATGTTTCTCGAGGCCCACGACTTCATCGTCGAGGCGTGGACCCGGCCGGGTCCGTGGCGCTACGAGGGCAAGCACTTCCACTACCGCCACGTGAACCCCTGGGCGCTGCCGCTCCAGAAGCCGCACCCCCCGATGTGGATCCCCGGGGTCTTGAGCCCGGAGACGATCACCTGGGCAGCGGAGAAGCGCTATCCGTACATCGGCCTGGGGACCCACCTGCTCGCCACCTGTGACATGTGGGACCTCTACGCGGATGTGGCCGCCGAGCACGGCTGGCAGGCCGGCCCCGAGAACTTCGGCTACCTGATGCCGGTCTTCGTCGCGGACACCGAGGAACGCGCCCAGGAGGTGGGCAAGGGCTTTGTGTACGGAGGCGGGCAAAACGCTTTCTCGGCGCCCCAATACATGCTCCCTCCTGGATACAACTCGAAGGCAGCGATCAAGCGTCTGGCCAAGTCTCCGGCAGCCGGCGGGAGCTGGATCGGGCTGAGCCGGGACAAGCTGATGGCGCACTCCGGTGCCGGGAGTGCCGACGGCGCTGCCACCGACATGGACGTGGTGCGCGGCAAGCTGCGCGCCGCCTTCGAGCGGGCGCAGCCCCGCTACCAGATCGTCGTCGGGACGCCGGACAGCGTGACCGCGAAGCTCAAACAGATCCTGTCGGTGATCCGCCCCGGCATCTTCACCGTGCTCCACATCCAGGGCGACGCCGGCAACGAGGACCGGATGCGCAGCGTCCAGCTCCTCGGAGAGCAGGTGATGCCCGCGCTGCGCGATCACGCGAAGGCGATCGGCCTGGTCGATCCCTTCGAGCGCGCGCCCGGGTCGGTGCCCCTCGCGGCGGGCGCCCAGCGCGCGCCCGTGATCGACCGCGGGCCGCTCGAAGAGATGGGCCTTCTCGAGACCTGAGCGCCGGCGTGCGCGTTTCGGGCGCACATCGAAACCGTTAGCTTGCCGGCGACTTGTCGGGGCTATGGCGGAGCACGCGCACCGGCGCGATCGCGGCGATCCTCGGACTGCTGGGCGCGGCGGCGGGGGCGATGCCCGCGCGCGCGTCGGGGCTCGAGGGAGGGCCGTCGCCCGGGGCCGTGTCCGCGGTCGACGTCGAGACGCCGCCCGGGGCCGCGTCCGCGGTCGACGTCGAGCCGTCGCGCGGGGCCGCGACGCCGCAGCGCTCCCCAGTGACGGCCGAGACGGCCGAGACCCCTCGCGCCTCGAACGCGGAAGCTCCGCGCGCCGACTCCTCGGCCGTTGCGCCGGCCGAGCCGCGGACCCTGCGCTCTCGCGGGCCTCGCGGAGATCGCTCGGCGGAGGTCTGGGACTTCGCCTTCGCGTTCGAGAGCGGCGACCGTTTGTTGCTGCGCTTCGCCGTCACCAACATCGGACCCGGGAACCGCAATGCTGCCGCCGTCTGGCACTGGGTGGACGCCGATGGCGGGGCGGTGGCCTATGACAACGGGCAGCGGGCCAAGGGCTGGCGCCTCGAGGAGGACGCGCGCCGCATCCGGATCAAGTCCAGCGTCCTCGACCTGCGTCGGCCCACCTTGCGGCTCTCGATGGGGAAGAAGCGGGCGAAGATCGAACTCCGTGTCGTCCTCCCGGCGGAGCCCCTGCACGAGGCCACACAGGACGGTGACCAGGTCGCGCTCTGGGCCACCCACGCGCCGGCGGAGGGAACCTACTGGACGCGCGGGATGGAGGCGCCCCGCGAGGTCCGCGGGACGGGGAGCCTGGTCTACAGCTGGCTCGTCGACGAGCGCCGCGAACAGCGCCGCGTCGAACTCTTGAGCTTTGACTCGAACCTAGACCTCTATGCCATCGCGATTCTTCGGGAATCGGGCCTTCAAGATACCTGGGCGATTCACCGGCTCCCGGACGGCGAGCGCGTCCTCACCCGCGACGTGGCGCTGTGCCCCGGAAACGACGGCGACTACATCTGGCCCGCCCGCCTCCAGGTGGCCTCGACGGCGAACCTCGAAGCCCGCGTCGAGGCGCCCTTCCTGCGCAGCGACCCGGTGGCGGCCCTGCCGGGCCCCGTCGCGACCCTCGTGCGTCTCGTCTACAAGCCCATGCGGCTCTGGTCGAGCGCGGCGATCGAGGCGGAGGGACGCGCCTCTCCCGTCCAGGGAGCGGTGCGAACGAGCTTTGGCAATCCGCTCAGCCGCAGCGCGCGCGAGGCCCTCGGTCGCGACCCGCGCTGTCGCGACGGGGGCCGCTCGTGACGCGCCGCGGTGTCACCGGCTTCCTGCTGGTCTACTTCGGCGTCCTGTGGCTCGGCGTCGCGTTCCGCGTCGACCGCTTCCCGCTCACCTGGGCGCCGATGTACGCCAGCGTCTCGCCACAGCGGGCCACCTTCTCCCGACGCATCGTCGACAAAGAAGAGATGGGTGAGGGTCTGGTCGTCACCCACCGCGACGGCACCGAGAGCCGGGTCAACCAGCACGATCTCAACATCCCCAAGTGGAACTTCTACCGGGTCTACTACCAGCGGGCCTTCGGCGGGAGCCCGCCCAAGTACAACCAGCTCTACGGCAACATCAGCCCCCTGAACCTCTGGGTGCGAGGCCTCGACGCCGTGCCGCCCGAGGCCGACTGGGGCCGCCGTCTCTTCTACACCGTGAACCGCACCCTGGGCCACACGCCCGAGGACCCGCGCTTCATCGTGCGCATCCAGGCCTGGGAAGACCGCGCCCACTTCCAGCGCGAGCCCCTGGGCTTCGTCGAGCGCACGCGCCGCCACGCCGACCTCCGCTGGGACGAGGCGTGGAGGGAAGACTTCGATGCCGGTCCTCCCTAGGCTGCGCGCGGCGTGGAACGGCTTCTTCTTCACCGGGTTCACCGGGGACAGCCTGGCGGCCCTGCGTCTGGCGCTCGGGCTCCTCCTGATCCTCTTCCACGTGATCCAGTTCGAGACGCTGCTGCGTCTCGATCCGAGCGGCGCCGCCTTCGTCTACCTCGACCCGATGTGGCACTTCGCGTGGCTCGGGTTCGAACGTCTCTACCCCGCCGTCTGCTACGCGGTCTTCGCGCTGCTCGTCGCCGCGAGCCTCGCCACGGCCTTCGGGGTGGCGACCCGCACGGCGATCGCGACGTCGATCCTGTGCGTCTTCTACCTGAAGGGCGCGCGGGACAGCATCACCGGCGACGTGCACCACCGCTACTTCCTCCCGATCCACATCCTCTTCCTGCTCCTGCTCTCGCGCTCCGGAGAGGTGTTCTCGCTGGGGCGACGACTGCGCGGCGCGGCGGAGTCGCGCATCGAAGCGTGGCAGGCGAGCTGGCCGATCCGCGCGATGCAGGTCTACATCGCGACCTTCTACCTGTGGAGCGCCCTCGCCAAGCTCCGCGTCTCCGGGTGGACCTGGATCGAGGGGGGCGGTCGCATCCAGGCCACACTCATCAAACGCTCGGTGATGTGGGGCATCGACGACGGCGGCCAGGTCGCGGCGAACAGCATCGCCTACGCCCTCGCCCAGTATCCCGGGGTCTGCATGGCCCTCGGTCTCGCGGTGCTGGCGATGGAGCTGGGCTTCCCGCTGATCCTGTTGATCCGGGACACCCGCTGGCGGCTGGCCTTCCTGGGCGCGGTCACGACCTTCCACATCGCCAACTTTGCGCTGATCTACGTGCTCTTCATCGCGATCCCGATCTCGTTCCTGGTGTTCTTCGACCTGGGCGGCGTCACCCGGTGGCTGCGGGCCCGCGGCGCGCCCTCCCCCACCGTCGCCCCGAGCGCGCCAGGCTGACGCTCGGCTCCGCGTCCGCGCGCGCTGCCCCTCGTGCTAGCGCCCGCTCCCGTCCTCCCGCACCCTCGGGGCTCGCCGCGAGGAGGAGCCATGGCATTCGAGCTGAGCGACAAGGTGAAGACGCTTCGCTTCCAGGTGGAACAGTTCATGGAGGAGCACGTCTACCCCCACGAGCTCGAGTACTACACCTGGACCGACGACCACGAACACCTCTGGACCTACCCGCCCTTCTTCGAGGCCCTCCGACGCAAGGCGAAGGACGCGGGGATCTGGAACTGGTTCCTCCCCGCCGAGTACGAGCCGTGGAGCCCCGGGCTCAGCAACTACGAGTTCGCGCCGATCATGGAGGTGATGAGCAAGGTCCCGTGGGCCCAGGAGGTGTTCAACTGCAGCGCCCCCGATCGAGGCAACATGGAGGTGCTCGCCAGGTACGGAACCCCGGAGCAACAGGAGCGCTGGCTGGTGCCGCTGCTCGAGGGCGAGATCCGCTCCGCCTTTGCGATGACCGAGCCCGGAGTCGCCTCCTCCGACGCCACCAACCTCGAGTGTCAGATCCGCCGGGACGGCGACCATTACGTGATCAACGGTCGCAAGTGGTGGACGAGCAACATCTTCAATCCGAAGTGCAAGCTGATGCTCCTGATGGGGGTCACCGACCCGAACGCCGAACGCCACGCCCGCCAGTCGACGATCATCGTCCCGATCGACACCCCGGGTGTGGAGATCGTGCGGCCGCTCTTCGCGCTGGGTCACTACGACTCTCCCGGCGGCCACGGGGAGGTACAGCTCACCGACGTCCGGGTGCCCGCCGAGAACCTGATCCTCGGCGAGGGCCGCGGCTTCGAGATCGCCCAGGGGCGTCTCGGCCCGGGGCGCTTCCAGTACGCGATGATGTTCGTCGGAATGGCCGAGCGCTGTCTCGAGCTCATGTGCCAGCGTGTCACCGAGCGAGTGGCCTTTGGCGAGCCCCTCGCCGACAAGACCAGCATCCAACACGACATCGCGCGCTCCCGCGCCGAGATCGAGCAGTGTCGTCTCCTGGTGCTGGCCGCGGCCGACACGATGGATCGCGAGGGTCTCAAGGGTGCGCGCAACTACGTCTCGATGGTGAAGATCGTGGCGCCCGCCATGTGCAACACGGTGGCGGACCGGGCGATGCAGTCCTTCGGCGGCAAGGGAGTGTGTCAGGACACCCCGATCGCCCAGATCCACGCGCTGAGTCGCTTCTGCCGGATCGCCGACGGGCCCGACGAGGTGCACATGTCGCAGCTCGGCAAACGCACGATCGGCGAGCGGGTGGCACCGGGCCGCGCGTGAACGCTCCGTCGCGTCCCCTGCTCGACTGGCAACGCGCGCTCTTCGAGGTCCTCCAGCGCGAAGCGCTGTCGTTGGTGGCCCACGTTCCCGACGCCGGGCACGCCCCGCTGCTCGCGCGTTGCGAAGCGGAGCCGGGCGTCGACGTCGTGCCCCTCAGCGCCGAGCAGGACGGCGTGGGGCTGCTCTGTGGGGCCTGGGCGGGGGGTCGGAAGGGAGTGCTGTTGATGCAGTCGAGCGGGGTCGGCAACTGCATCAACGCCCTTTCGCTTCCGGCCAACTGTCGCATTCCGCTCCTCGCCATCGTGTCGATGCGCGGCGAGTGGGGCGAGTTCATCCCGTGGCAGGTGCCGATGGGACGCGCCACCCCGACGGTGCTCGAGGCGATGGGGGTGCACGTGTTTCGCGCCGAGCGCAGCGACGAGGTCGGCGAGACCGCGACCGCTGCCGCCCGGCTCGCCTTCCAGACCCGTCGCGCGGCGGCCGTCCTGCTCTCCCAGCGGATGCTCGGCGCCAAGACCTTTGTGGAGGGCTAGACCGTGCTGCCCCGTCGCCCGCTAGTCGCCGCCGTGCTCGCCGCCCGACCCGTCGCGGGCCTCGCGGTGGCGGGCCTGGGATCGGCGGCGTGGGACCTCGCCGCCGCGACGGGCGACGACGCCCGCGACTTCCACTTCATCGGCGCCATGGGGCAGGCCGCGCCCTTCGCGCTGGGCCTGGCCCTCGCCCAGCCCGAACGCCGGGTGCTGCTCGTCACCGGCGACGGCGAGCTCCTGATGGGCCTCGGGGCCCTGGCGACGATCGGCGCCCAGGCGCCGGCCAACCTGGCCGTCCTGGTGCTCGACAACGAGGTCTACGCCGAGACGGGGCACCAGCCCACCGCCACCGCCCGCGGCACCGACCTCGCCGCGGTCGCAGCGGGGTGCGGGCTGCGCCACGCCTGGGCCGTGCGAGGCGAGGACCAGGCCCGCGCCCTCCCCGAGAGCCTCTGGAGAGAGGCCGGTCCGCTTCTCGCCGTCGCAAAGGTCGAGCGCGAGACGCTCCCCCTCGTCTTCCCGCCGAGCTTCGACGGCGTCGGGGCCATCGACCGGTTCCGAGCGGCCGCCACGGGCCAGACCTGAGCGACGCCGCGACGGGCGGCGGCGCAATCGGACATTGGCAGGCCGCCGGCGTCGTCCGCTAGGGTTCCGCCGAGAGGTTGCACAGATTGGCCTTCGACGTCGCCCGCGGCGTCCTTGTCCCCATCGACGTTGTCCTTTCACGCCCGGTTCTGGGGCACGGCCTCCCCGCGTCCCAGGACTTCACGCAGGGCCCTGTTTCCGGATGGACCTGGAGCGGGGCCAGGCCCTCGCCGACCCCCGCGACGCCGGGATCGGCACGGAAAGCGATTTGAGCAAGAAGCTGTACGTAGGAAACATCCCCTTCTCCACCACCGAAGACGAGCTGCGCGGACTCTTCGCCCAGCACGGAGACGTGGACAGCGTGGCGGTGATCACCGACCGCGAGACGGGTCGCGCCCGCGGCTTCGCCTTCGTCGAGATGGCCGACGCGGCCGCCGCCGACAAGGCGATCCAGAGCCTCGACGGCAGCGACCTCGGCGGCCGCAGCCTGCGGGTGAACGAGGCCCACGACCGCCGCGGTGGGGGCGGAGGCGGAGGCGGGGGCCGCCGCTACTAGCGGACGGTGTCCGGGGCGGCGAGCCGCCGCCCTCTCGAACGCGCGAACGACCGGGGGAGTGCCGTGGCTGGAAGAAGCAAGACGAGCTTTGCCAAACGCCAACGCGAGAAGAAGAAGGCGGAGCGCGCCAGCGAGAAGCGCGAGCGACGCGCGGAGCGCGAGCCGAGCGGGCAGGATCCGGTCGCGAGCGCAGACGACCTCGCCGCGCTGGGCATCGAGGTGCCCGGCGCAGACGACGCCGAGCAGGACGAGCCCTAGGCCTCGGGCGGGAACACCGCCACGGCGCGGAGCTCGATGCTCCGGCGGCCCAGGGCATCCTCGGGGGCCGTCGGGTCGTCGAAGGAGGTGTGCGGGCAGCAGTAGGCCCGGCCCGGACGGGGGTCGAGCTGCTTGAACACGATCGCCTCGTCGGTCTGCATGCGCGGAAAGAAGTAGAAGCGGTGTCCCGGGTCGCGGACCGGCATCGACGCCACTCCTTCGACCGCGGACGCGCTGTAGACGTACTCGACGACGTCGTCCCGGGCGAGGGTCGTCGCGTCGATCAGGGTGAGCGGGTGTTGCTGCACCTCCCGCTCGATCGGCTGCCAGACGTTGTACCAGACGAAGGTGTGGCGCGCGGCCGCGGCCGGGCAGATCCCCGCCCGCTCGGCGAGGAGCCGCGGTCCCATCTCGTCGGCCATGGTGTCGCTGAAATCGCAGTGGACGTAGCGCGCGTAGGCGTCGTTGAAATCGCGCGGCGTCTCGGTGCGGATCAGGTGCGGGAGGAAGAGCAGCGAGTCCGCGCCGCTCATCTCGAGCAGACGCTCCTCCCATTCGCGGCGGTAGACCCGGGCCACCTCGCGCCGGTCGCGAAAGTCGCGAACCTGGCTGCGGTGCGCGGCGAGAACGAAGCCGCTGCCGTCGAGGTCGAGGTCGCCCTCCGCGCTCCGCGGCCGCGCGTCGCGGATCTCGACCTCGTGGAACTCGGTGTTCGCCCGGCGGCTCTCCCGGGAGCCGATCCGCGGGCGTTCGCCGCGTCCCTTCCACTCCCCTTTGAGATAGCGGACTCGCGCGGTCACCGACTGCATCGCGTCTCCTGCATCCGGCGCGGCGGGCCGCGCCACACGGCCCCCGGCAGGATCGGCTCAGACGTCTAGATCAAATCGCTCGCGAGACAAGGGTCCCCGGGGGTCCGCAGCAGCGCAACGGTGGGCCTGCGGCGCGATCCCCGCGGCCGGCCTTGCACCCGCGGGGCCGGTGCACAGGATTGTGCGGTGACGACGAGCCTCCGACACCCCCGTGTGACGGTCCCGCGGCGCCCCTGCACCCGCGCGGAGACCCGCTGATGGCCGAATCCGAGAACCTCTACCACGTGCTGGGCGTCGCGCCGGACGCCGACCTCGAGACGATCCGCAAGGCGCACCGCAAGCTGGCCCGTCAATACCACCCGGACCTGAACCCCGGGGACGCGGCCGCGGAAGAGCGGTTCAAGGAGGTGTCCCGGGCGTGGGAGGTCCTCCAGGATCCGGCGAAGCGACGCGACTACGACGAGTTCGGCGAGATCTCCCTCGAGGCGGGCTTCGACGCCGACCAGGCCCGCCACGCCCGGGAGGCCTTCGGACAGCGCTTCGGCGGCGGCGGCTTCCCGGGCGGCCAGGCCGGCGAGTTCGAGTTCGGCGACCTCGACGATCTGATGGGCCGTTTCTTCGGCGGCGGCAGCGGGCGCGCCCAGGGCGTTCGCATGCCGGGTCAGGACGTCGAGGCGACCCTCGAGCTCGAGTTCGCCGACGCGGTTCGCGGGGGCGAAAAGCGACTCACCCTCGGCCGGCCGGAGGGTCCCGAGACGATCCGCGTGCGCATTCCACCGGGCGTCGACGACGGCGGACGGCTGCGCGTCCCGGGCAAAGGCGGCCCCGGCGCCGGTGGAGGCGTTCCGGGAGACCTCTGGGTTCGGCTCCGGGTCCGACCCCACCGGATCTTCCGCCGCAACGGGCGCGACCTGCAGCTCGACGTCCCGGTGACCGTCTCCGAAGCGATCCGCGGAGCGGCCGTGGAGGTTCCCACCCTGGACGGAACCGTGACGCTGCAGGTCCCCGCCGGCAGCGACAGCGGCACGCGTCTTCGGCTGCGGGGCAAGGGAGTCCCGGCCGGCGGGGGGCGGAGCGCGGGCGATCTGATCGTGCGGATCGAGATCCGCGTCCCCCGCGAGCTCGACGACGACGCCCGCGAGGCCCTCGCCGAGATCGAGCGGGTCGAGGACGGCGATGTCCGCAAGGAGCTCTTCGCATGAGCGCCCGGCGGGTTCGCATCGACGAGGTGCTCCGTTTCCTCGGCACCCGGGACCCTCGTTCCCTCCTCGAACGGCTGCGCTCGGAGGGGCTCTTCGAGGGCGAAGATCTCGCCCCCGACGAGGCCGAAGAGCTGCGGCTGGCGACGCTCCTGATGGACGAGCTCGGCGTGAACGCCGCGGGAGTCGACGTCGCGCTGCACCTGCGCCGCCGGTTGCTGGCCCTCGAAGCCCGCGCCCTCGCCCTGGTCGACGCACTCGACGCGACCCGCCCGCACCCCCGCCGGCGATAGCGCCCGCCGGCCCGAGCCGGCAGAATGGGTCCGTGGACGCGCTCGCCGGCATTCGTGTGCTCGACCTGACGCGGGTGCTGGCGGGGCCCTTCTCGGCCCGCATGCTCCGCGACCTCGGCGCCGACGTCGTGAAGGTCGAGCCCCCGGAAGGCGACGTCACCCGCCACTTCGGCGTCCGCCGCGGGACCCAGACCGGCTACTACACCCAGCAGAACGCGGGCAAACGCGCGATCTGTGTCGACTTCCAGCGGCCCGGGGGCCCCGCGTTGATCCGCCGGCTGGCCGCCGCCGCCGATGTGGTGATCGAGAACTTCCGCCCCGGTGTCCTCGCCAAGTTCGGGTTGGACTGGGCCGCGCTTTCCGCCGATCACCCGCAGCTCGTGATGGTGTCGATCTCGGGCTTTGGCCAGGACGGCCCCGAGCGGGAGCGGCCGGCCTACGCCGGGATCATCCACGCCGAGTCGGGATGGCTCGCGCGTCAGGCCACCGTCGCCGGTGCACCGCCCACCGATTCCCAGCTCTCGGTGGCCGACACGACCACGGGGCTGCACGCGCTGGTGGGGATGTTCGCGGCGCTCCGGGTGC
>JANQRO010000134.1 GCA_028284525.1 Myxococcota bacterium
CGGCGAGGTCGAGACCGAGGCGGTCGAGGAGGAGATCATCCCGGCCCCCGCCCGGCGCGCGCGCGGCACCGAGCCCGACATCGTCGACCACCGCGAGACCGAGCCCCGCGCCCCCGAGCAGGAGGCCTTCGCCTTCCGCGAGGGGCAGGACAGCGGGGACTACGAGCCCCCGGCGATCGACATCTTCCAGGATCCCCCCGAGACCGCGCGGAGCTTCGATCGCGAGAGCCTGATCATGAACTCGCGGATCCTCGAGAAGAAGCTCGCCGACTTCGGGGTGAACGGGCGGGTGGTCACGGTCCATCCCGGCCCGGTGATCACGATGTACGAGTTCGAGCCCGCCTCGGGGGTGAAGGTCGGACGCATCACGAGTCTCGGGGACGACCTGGCACTGGCGCTCCGCGCGCTCTCGGTGCGCATCATCGCGCCGCTTCCGGGCAAGTCGGTGGTGGGAATCGAGATTCCCAACCCCGAGCGCGACGTCGTCTACATCCGCGACCTCCTCGAGGCCGAGAACTTCCGCAAGTCGCGCTCGCACCTGCCCCTGGCCCTCGGCAAGGACATCTTTGGCAACCCCGTCGAGGCCGACCTCACCAAGATGCCCCACCTCCTGGTGGCCGGCGCCACCGGCACCGGGAAGAGCGTCTTTCTGAACGCGATCCTCTGCTCGATCCTGTTCCGCTCCGCGCCCTCGGAGCTGAAGCTCCTGATGATCGACCCGAAGATCCTGGAGCTCTCGATCTACGAAGGCATTCCCCATCTGATCGCCGATGTGGTGACGAGCCCGAAGCGCGCCTCGGCCGCCCTTGCGGGCGTCGTGCACAAGATGGAAGACCGCTATCAGATGATGGCGGCGCTCGGCGTGCGCAACATCGCGCAGTTCAACGCGCGGGTGGACGAGATGCGCGCCGACGGTCTCGACCACTTCCGCTTGAAGCCCAAGCCCGGCGACGAGGAGGGGGAACGACGCCCCCTCGACCCCCTGGCCTACATCGTGGTAGTGATCGACGAGCTGGCCGACCTGATGGTGGTCTCGGCGCGCGACGTCGAAGAGTCGTTGCAGCGACTCGCCCAGATGGCGCGCGCCGCCGGGATCCACCTCGTCCTCGCCACCCAGCGCCCCAGCGTCGACGTGCTCACCGGTGTGATCAAGGCGAACTTTCCCTCTCGAATCTCCTTCCAGGTGTCGTCGCGTACCGACTCGCGCACGATCCTCGATCAGAACGGCGCCGAACACCTGCTGGGTCAGGGTGACATGCTCTTCCTGCCCCCCGGCACCTCCAAGGTGCAGCGCATCCACGGCGCCTTTGTCTCCGAGAAGGAGGTGGCCGAGCTGGTCGGGCACCTGCGGCGTCAGGGCACCCCGCACTTCGACGAGACGCTGATCCGTGTGCGGGAGGAAAGCGAGGCGCAGGACGAGCGCGGCGAGGACGTCGACGACCTCTACGACCGCGCCCTCGCGATCGTCGCCGAGTCGCGCAATGCCTCGATCTCGTATCTCCAGCGCCGTCTCAAAGTGGGCTACAACCGCGCCGCCCGGATGATCGAGCAGATGGAGAACGAGGGTGTGGTGGGGCCGCAGGATGGCACCAAGCCCCGCGAGATCTACGCCCAGCCGATTCCCGAATAGGGAGCTCTGCGATGCGTCCCACCAGCATGCGCGTCCTCGCGTCCCTGGGCCTACTCGTCTGGGCCGCCGGCAGCGCGGTGGCATCCACCGCCGCGGCCGAGGACCCGACCTGCGCCGAGCGTGCCGCCGCGAGGCTGCAGGAGCGCTACGAGAGCGTCCGCGACTTTCGCGCGCGATTCGAGCAGAGCACCGAGCGGGTGGGCTTTGCGGGGGACGTGCCCGACGCGTTGCGCGCCGAGGGCGAGGTCTTTCTCCAAAAACCCGGGCGGATGCACTGGGCCTACGCCAAGCCCGCGCCGAGCTTCGTGATCAGCAACGGCGTCGGCGCCTGGGTCTACGACCCCGTCGCCGCGGAAGCGCAGTATTTCGAGCTGGGGACCGAGTTCCTCTCGGGTGCCGCGCTGCAGTTCCTTCTCGGCGAAGGGGAGCTCCTCGAGAGCTTCGACGTCGGGTCCCCCGATTGTGGCGTGACGTCGGTGACGACCCTCGAGCTCACCCCGCGCGAACCCGCGAGCTTCGAGCGGCTCGATCTGTTGATCGACGCGGAGCGCGCCGAGCTCCTCGAAACACGGGTGGTCGACCTGCTCGGCAACCGCACGCGTCTCGTGTTGCGCGACGTCCGGCTGGGGGAGCCCCCCGGCGCCGACCACTTCGAGTTCGATGCACCCGAAGGCACCCGGGTGCTCACCCTGCCCGGTCGGGGCAACGGCGGCGCGCCCGCGCCCCTGCCCTAGCGCGCCCCAACACGTCCGCAGCGTCCGCAGAAACGGGAACGATGGGGTAACGGACGCCCCCTCGGGTCGGCGCGCGCAGCCGATTGCGGAGTCCGGGAACGCGGAGGATCCGACACCGGCGTCAACAAAACGGCTCTTTCCCGCGCAGCATCGCAACCGCAGGCGGCAGCCGATCGGCAAGGGATCGGCGGCGCACCGGAAGCGGCGGTCCCGCCGCGCGCCGTCGGTTGACACGGATAGGCACTGCGATAGACTCGCAACCTTCTAACACTTTGAAAATAAAGAGAGTTTCGTTCTGAACACCCGCTCGTGCCCCCGCTGAACGCCCTGCGGACCCGCCCCAATCCGGCGCTGCTCTGTGCCCTTCCAACGCGATCCCAGCGGCGCGCCCGAACGGCCCCGCGGCACGCCGCCGGCGGCGCGGCGGAAGCCGAGCAGGTCGTTTGAGGAGCCTTCGATGCAACCCCACTGCCCCGCTTCGAATCACGCGTACGCCATGAGCTGCATCACGCGCCTCGCTGGGCCGGGGCTTCTCCCCTCAAACGCCGTTGCGTTTCGCCCCAAGGGGTTGCAATGCGGCGCAAAGCCATCATTTTCGACATCGTTGAGCGCGCAAGTGTCGAGCGCAGCGCAGTGGTGTCGTTACATTTCCAAGTCTCGACGGTTCGCGTCGGAGCGGCACACCGCTTGCACCGTCCGCAGCGGTGAGCCGGAAGAGCGTTCGCGGATCCCACGCCTGGAGCGCGGGGGCGCCGGACGCGGTAGGAAGGAAAGGGCGCGACGATGAGTGACTACGACGAGTCGGGGAACAGCCGGAAGGGTTTCGTGCGGGACGTGATGCGGCGGATCTCCGCCCAGAGCCCCGGGGAGCCCGAAGACGGTGAGACCCCCCGCGGTCTCGAAGAGAGCGTCGACGATCTGCACGACGCGCTGCGTTTCCTCGGCAGCGAGTCGCCGGAATTCCGGCGCCGCCTCGACCGCGTCCTCGCCGAGTTCGAGTCGACGCGCCGTCGCTACCGGCTGGCGCGTCAGCAGCTCTCCGACGCCGAGCGACAGAACGAGAAGCTCGTCCACACCCTGCAGGAGTCCAAGCAACAGATCGAGCTCTTGAAGGAAGAGGTCGACAAGCTCTGCGCGCCGCCCAACAACTACGGGATCTTCCAGCGCGCCAACAAGGATCAGACGGCCGAGATCGTGATGGATGGACGCGCGATGCGCGTGAACGTCCACCCCAAGGTCGATCCGCACCAGTTCGAAGAGGGACAGCTCGTCGTCCTGAACGAGGCCTTCAACATCATCGAGCCCGCCGGCTACACCAGCCGCGGCGAGATCGCGTCGGTGGTCGAGCTCCTCGGAGACGGCCGCGTGATCGTGCTGGGGCACACCGACGACGAGCGCGTGCTCACGCTGGCGGCGCCGCTGCGCAGCGAGTCGATCAAGACGGGTGACCACCTGCTCTTCGACCCGCGCACCCAGTACGCCTTCGAGAAGATGCCGAAGTCGGCGGTCGAAGAGGTGATGCTCGAGGAGATCCCCGATGTCACCTACGACCTGATCGGTGGGCTGGGTGACCAGATCGAGATCCTGCGCGACTCGATCGAGCTGCCCTACATCTACCCCGACGTCTTCTCCGAGCACAAGCTGGCGCCGCCCAAGGGCATCCTGCTCTACGGCCCGCCGGGCTGCGGGAAGACGCTGATCGCGAAGGCGGTGGCGAACAGCCTCGCCAACAGCATCGAGAAGCGCACCGGTCGCAAGACGGCGGCGTACTTCCTGAACGTGAAGGGTCCCGAGCTCCTCAACAAGTACGTCGGCGAGACCGAGCACAAGATCCGCGAGGTGTTCCGCAAGGCCCGCGAGAAGGCCTCCGAGGACGTCCCCGTCGTGATCTTCTTCGACGAGATGGACTCGCTGTTCCGCATGCGCGGCTCGGGGATCTCCTCGGACATGGAGGCCACCGTGGTGGCGCAGTTCCTGTCGGAGATCGACGGTGTCGAGTCGCTCAAGAACGTGATCGTGATCGGCGCGAGCAACCGTCAGGATCTGATCGACCCCGCCGTGCTGCGCCCGGGTCGCCTCGATCTCAAGGTCAAGGTGAACCGCCCCGACGCGGACTCGGCCTACGAGATCTTCACCAAGTATCTGCTCACCGACCTGCCCTTCCACCCGGACGCGGAAGCCAAGTACGGGAGCGATCCGGAGAAGGTCGTCGACGGGCTGATCAAGGAGACGATCGAGAACATGTACACCACCTCCGAGGAGAACAAGTTCCTCGAGGTGACCTACGCCAAGGGCGAGCGCGAGATCTTCTACTTCAAGGACTTTGCGAGCGGCGCGATGATCCAGAACATCGTCGACCGGGCCAAGACCAAGGCGGTGAAGCGGCTGATCCGCAGCGAAGAGCGCGGGATCAAGGCCGACGATCTGATCGACGCGGTGCGCGAGGAGTTCAAGGAGAACGAGGATCTCCCGAACACCACGAACCCCGACGACTGGGCCCGCATCTCCGGCCGCAAGGGCGAGCGCATCATCAACGTGCGCACGCTCATCACCGGGATGAACCGCAACGAGGGGCGCTCGGTCGAGGACATCCGCTCGGGTCAGTATCTCTAGACACCGGGGCAGATGAGGGTTCCATGGCGATACCCAAGGTAATGGGGACGGAGATCGAGTACGGGATCACCGTCAAGAACGACCGCGACTTCGACCCCATTTCGAGCTGTGTGCTTCTCGTGAACTCGTATCGCGAAGAGCACACCGCCCAGATCCTCTGGGACTACGACCAGGAGAACCCCTTGGCCGATGCGCGCGGGTTCCAGGTCGAGGGCGAGAAGTACACGCCCAACCAGCAGGAGAACATCGCCCGCAACAAGACCCTGGTGAACGGCGCGCGTTACTACGTCGACCACGCCCACCCCGAGTACTCGTGCCCGGAGGTGACCAACGCCCGCGACCTGGTGATCCACGAGAAAGCCGGCGAACGGGTGGTGGAGGCGAGCCGCCGAGAAGCCAACCGGGTGCTGCCCTCGGGCACCCAGATGCTGCTCTACAAGAACAACAGCGACCGCAAGGGCAACAGCTACGGCAGCCACGAGAACTACCTCATGGACCGCCGGACCTCGTTCAAGCAGATCGCCGAGCACCTGATGCCCTTCTTTGTCACGCGTCAGGTCTACACCGGTGCCGGCAAAGTGGGTAGCGAGAACCGCTCGAGCCCCTGCACCTACCAGCTCACCCAGCGTGCCGACTTCTTCGAGACCGAGGTGGCGCTCGACACGATGGTGAAGCGTCCGATCATCAACACCCGCGACGAGCCCCACGCCGACCGCGAGAAGTACCGGCGGCTCCACGTGATCGTGGGGGACTCCAACATGAGCGAGTACACGATCTACCTGCGCAACGGGGTGACCGCCCTGGTGCTGGGGATGATCGAGGACGGCGTGCTCGGCAAGGACCTGTCGCTACGCGACCCGGTGCGGGCGATCAAGGAGGTCTCCCACGACGCCGACTGCAAGCTCGAGCTCGAGCTGCAGAGCGGCAAGCGGATGACGGCGATCCAGATGCAGGCCGAGTATCTCGAGGCGGCGATGCGATACGCCGACAGCCACGAGGTCGGGAGCGACACCGGCGACCTGCTCGAGAAGTGGGCGTACGTGCTCGACACGCTGGCCCGCGAGCCGATGGACCTCCACCGCGAGCTCGACTGGGTGATCAAGAAATCGATCATCGAGGGCTTCATCGAGCGCAAGGGACTCGACTGGGAGGCCCCCCAGGTCCAGATGCTCGACCTGCAGTACCACGACATGCGTCCCGAAAAGGGTCTCTACTACCTCGCCGAACGGCAGGGGCGGGTGGAACGGATCGTGAGCGATGAGGAAATCGACCACGCGATCCAGCACCCCCCGGAGGACACGCGGGCCTACTTCCGCGGCGGCTGTCTGCGACGCTACGCTTCGGAGGTCTTTGGCGTCAACTGGGACTCCATTTCGTTCGGGATCGGCGACGAGCCCATCAAGCGGGTGCTGATGGCCGAGCCCCTCAAAGGGTCCAAGGCCCACGTCGAGGACTTGTTTCAAACATCGCCCACGGCCGCCGAGCTCGTGAAGAACCTGCGCGGCTGAGGGGGGAGGACGAGCATGAGAGAGACGGCACGCATTCCCGGTCGAGACGGCGAAGACCTGCTCATCGTCCGCGCGGCCGAGTCTCAGCAGGAGCAGAAAAAGGGCGGGGGCGGCGAAGAGAGCAGCTCCGAAGACGGCGGCAAGGGCGGCCAGAAACTCGCCAAGAAGGGCGAGGAGCTCAAGGAAGAGATGGACTCGCTCATCGACGAGATCGATGAGGTACTCGAAGAGAACGCCGAGGAGTTCGTCAAGAACTACGTACAGCGGGGCGGCGAATAACGCCAAGCTCCGGAAGGGGATGTGGGGGTGCTCTTCCGAGGTCAGTACGGTGGCTCGAGCTTCAGCGAGCTGCTCGACGTGGACTACCCGCAGCTGCGGCCCGAGACCGGCGAGCTCTCGCCGGAGGCCGCCGCGTCGGTGCCGCACGGTACGACCGTGCTCGCGATGCGCTACGACGGCGGGGTGCTGGTCGCCGGCGACCGGCTCGCGTCGTCCGGCCACATGGTGGCCGCCCGCGAGGTCCAGAAGGTCTATCCGGCCGACGCCCACTCGCTGATCGCCATCGCCGGGGCCGCCGGTCCGGCCGTCGAGCTCGCCCGGTTGCTGCGGGTGGAGCTCGAACACTACGAGAAGATCGAAGGCGAGCCCCTCGAGCTCGAGGGCAAGGCCAACAAGCTTTCCCAGATGGTGCGCGCGAACCTGCCCGCGGCGATGCAGGGGCTCATGGTCGTGCCGCTCTTCGCGGGCTACGACCTGCGTCGCAACCTCGGCCGGCTCTGGCACTACGACATCACCGGGGGGCGCTACGAAGAGGCCGAGTTCGACACCTCGGGGAGCGGCGGGATCTTTGCCAAGGAGTCGCTCAAGAAGGCGTGGCGCCCGGACATCACACGCGACGACGCCATCCAGATCGCGCTCCAGGCGCTCACCGACGCCGCCGACGAGGACCGCGCCACCGGCGGGGTCGATCTCGCGCGGGGGATCTTCCCGATCGTCAAGCTCAGCACCGAGGCGGGGATCGAAGACATCCCGGAGAGCCAGATCGAGCAGCTCTACCGCGACCGTATCGAAATCGCGCGCACCCGCGCCGTGCCGGAGTAACGATGTCCGTTCCGTTCTACGTCTCGCCCGAACAGCTGATGCAGGACAAGGCGGAGTACGCCAAGAAGGGCATCGCGCGCGGGAAGTCGATCGTGGCGCTCGAGTTCGACCAGGGCATCGCGTTGGTGGCGGAGAACCCGTCGAGTCTCTCGAAGATCGGCGAGGTCTACGATCGCATCGCCTTCGCCGGCGTCGGCAAGTTCAGCGAGTTCGACCAGCTCCGAAAGATCGGGGTGCGCTACGCCGACGTGAAGGGGTACGCCTACAGCCGCGAGGACGTCCGGGCCAAGGCCCTGGCCAACGCCTACTCCCAGACCATCGGCGACGTCTTCACCCGGGAGATGAAACCCCTCGAGGTGGAGGTGGTGGTGGTCGAAGTCGGCGAGCCCGAGCTCGCGGGTCACGAGACCAACGCGATGTACCGGGTGCTCTTCGACGGCAGCATCTCCGACCACAGCGGCTACTGCGTGATCGGGGGCACCGTGGAAAGCCTCGAGGCGTATCTCCAGAGCAACTTCCGAGACGACATGCCCCTCGGGGATGCACTGCGTCTCGGACGCGACGCGCTCTCCTCTGCCAACGGCGGAGGACCCATCGCGTCGGAAAACCTCGAAGTGTGTACGCTGGATCGCAGCCGCGACGGGCGCAAGTTCCGCCGCGCGAGCGCCGATGAATTAAGCAGTATTCTCGGCTGACTGCGGTACGAGGGCAGCGTGCAGAAACGCATCTACGGGGTCGAAACCGAGTACGGGATCATCTTCACGCCGGAAGGGCGCAAAACCCTCCCCGTGGAGAAGGCGATCCGCTTCCTCTTCGAGAAGCTGATCACCACCGAGCACTTCCTGAACGTATTCCTCGAGAACGGGGCGCGTTTCTACCAGGACACCGGCTGCCACCCCGAATACGCCACGCCGGAGTGCGCCTCCCCGCGCCAGCTCCTGGTCTACGACAAGGCCGGGGAGCGGATCCTCGAGGAGCTCGAAGACTACGCCGAGGAGAAGATCCGCGAGGAGCGGATCGCCGGGAAGCTCTCGATCTTCAAGAACAACACCGATTTCGTCGGCAATAGCTACGGCTGTCACGAGAACTACCTGGTCGACCGCGACGTCGACTTCTACTACCTGGCCGAGCAGCTGATCCCCTTCCTGGTGACCCGCCAGATCTACACGGGCGCGGGGAAGGTCTTCCAGACCCAGGACGGCGTGCACTACTGCATCAGCCAGCGCGCCCAGCACATCTACCAGAAGATCTCGGGCACCACGACCAACGACCGATCGATCATCAACACCCGGGACGAGCCCCACGCCGACCGGGAGAAGTATCGGCGGCTGCACGTGATCGTCGGTGACTCCAACATGTCGGAGTACACCAACTTCATCAAGATCGGCACCTGCGCCGTCGTCCTCCAGATGATCGAGGACAACTTCATCAACAAGGACTTCACCCTGCGCAACCCGGTGAAGGCCATCAAGGACATCTCCTACGACACCACCTGCAAGCGGCCGCTTCGGCTCGACAACGGCCGCGAGTACTCGCCGATCGAAATCCAGCGCGAGTACTGCGAGATGGCCCAGCGCTACATCGAACAGTATCCGGTGAGCGACGAGCTCAAGGACTCGGTGGAGAAGTGGCAGTACGTCCTCGACTGCCTCGACACCGACCCCGACAAGCTCTCGCGCGAGGTCGACTGGCTGATCAAACGCAAGATGATCGAGTCCTACCTCGACCAACGCGGCAGCAGCTGGAACGACCCCCGCGTCTTCATGCTCGACCTGCAGTACCACGACATCCGCGTGAACCGCGGGCTCTACTATCTGCTCGAGCGCAAGGGTGCCGTCGAGCGCATCCTGAACGACGACGAAGTGCTGAAGGCGATGACCGAGCCGCCCCCCGACACGAGGGCCAAGATGCGCGGCGAGTTCATCAAGCTCGCCCGCCAGAACGCCATCCAGTACGACCTCGACTGGTCGAACATCCGCCTCGGCAACCTGCTCAACGTGCGTGTCATCTGCAACAACCCGTTCGAGACGGACACCGAAAAAGTGGCCGAGCTCGTGCGGACGATCCAGAAGACCAACCTGCGCAAGACGTCGTTGTCGAAGCTGGTGATCCAGAGCTAGGGGCAAGCGCAGCGGCGCCAGCCGCGGAGCGCGCAGCGTGGGCGCAGCCCACGCGAAGTCAGACAGATGCCATCGCATCCCACCGAGGACCTCTCGAGGCACCCCCGCAAGCGCAGCGGCGCCCGCCGCGGAGCGCGCAGCGTGGGCGCAGCCCACGCGAAGTCAGACAGTTGCCATCACATATCTCAGGGGTTCAAGCCGAGCTGCCGCACGTCTCGATCGACTTCGCGGCGCCTCCGGCGCCGCTGCGCGCGCGGGGCAAAGCCCTGCGCTTGCGGGGGTGCCGGTCATGGGCATCGAGTGGGTGCTTTGGGCGCAGCGGGATGCCAGGCGGTGACGTCCTGATCGACTTCGCGGCGCCTCCGCCGCCGCTGCGTGCGCGGGGCTCCGCCCCGCGCTTGCTGCGCAACACGTGGGGCTAAACCCGGCAGGCCGTTGGCCGATACCCATGGGGTGGACCTATGCCACGGACCTCGCCCCAGGGCGGTCGAGATCCGGGAGACCGCCTCATGTACAAGGCTCTGATTGGTCTGTTCTCCAACGACCTGGCGATCGACCTCGGGACGGCCAACACACTGGTCTTCGCCCGCGGCAAGGGGCTGGTGTGCTCGGAACCCAGCGTCGTGGCGGTGAAGGACGATCCCAACGGGCGCGAGCGCGTGCTCGCGGTGGGCGCCGAGGCGAAGGCAATGCTCGGCCGCACGCCGGGCGGGATCCGCGCGATCCGGCCGATCAAGGACGGCGTGATCGCCGACTTCGAGGTCACCGAGGCGATGCTCCGTTACTTCATCCAGCGCGCCCACAACCGCTCGAAGCTCGTGCGACCGCGGATCGTGGTCTGCGTGCCCCCGGCGATCACGAGCGTCGAAAAGCGCGCGGTCCGCGAGTCGGCGCTCTCCGCCGGGGCGCGCGAGGTGTACCTGGTCGAGGAGCCGATGGCCGCGGCGATCGGCGCCGGCCTCGACGTGACGGCACCGACGGGCAACATGGTGGTCGATATCGGTGGCGGCACGACCGACGTCGCCGTGATCTCGCTCTCGGGGGTCGTGACGGCCACCTCGATCCGCTGCGGCGGTGACAAGATGGACGACGCGATCATCCAGTACGTGCGCCGCAAGTACAACGTGCTGATCGGCGACCGCACCGCGGAGGAGGTGAAGATGACCATCGGCACCGCCTCCCCCCACGCCAAGACCCAACAGATGGAGGTGAAGGGCCGCGACCTCGTGGCCGGGATCCCCAAGGTGGTGCTGGCGACCAGCGACGAGATTCACGAGGCCCTCGTCGAGCCGATCGGCTCGATCGTCGAGGCCGTGCACATCACCCTCGAGAAGACACCCCCGGAGCTGGCGGCAGACATCGTCGACCGCGGCATCGTGTTGGTGGGTGGTGGCTCCCTGCTCAACGATCTCGACGTCGTGCTCCGCGAGCAGACCGGTCTCCCGATCATTCGCAGCGACGATCCCTACACCGCCGTCGTCCACGGCGCCGGCTTCGCCCTCGACGACATGGAGCTCCTCCGCCAGGTGAGCTTCGAATAGGCAAGCCGCGGCCAGAGGCGGCGGCGCCGTAGCCGCCGCGAAGCCCATCGAGCCGAGTCGCGTGCAGCGCCCTCGTTCGCGAGCGCAACGCTGCGGCGCCGCGATACCCGTCGCGATTTCTCTTGCTCCCAGACGTTTCGGCGTCCGATTATGGCCGTCTCCCAGGAGGGTCCGTGGATCGGTACGGCGCGACGTTGCAGGTGGCGGAGGGATGGCAGGCGTCGCGGCTCACGACGCGGAGCGTCCTCTTCGGGGCGAACGGATTGCGTGTCGGCTCGGACGGGAAGCTCTACGTGGTGCAGGCCTTTGGCAGCCAGGTGAGCGCGCTCGATCCCGAGACCGGGGCGAGCGAGACGGTGTCACCCGTGGGCGGGGCGATCGTGGCGCCCGACGACATCGTCTTCGATTCACGCGACAACATGTACGTGACCGAGGTGATGAACGCGCGGGTGAGTCGGCGCACGCCGAAGGGCGAGGTCGAGGTCATCGCAGACAACGTGCCCGCGGCCAACGGCATCACGGCGCACCAAGACCGGCTCTTCATGGACGAGTGTCGCCCCGGCGGTCGTCTCTTCGAGCTCTACCCCGACGGACGCGAGCCGCGTCTCATCGCCGAGGACCTCCCGCTCCCCAACGCTCTCTCGGTGGGCCCGGACGGCTGGCTCTACTTCCCGCAGATCGCGGCCGGGGAGGTCTGGCGTTGCCCGATCGAGGGCGGCCGGCCCGAGCGCTTCATCGATGGCCTCGCGGTGCCGAGCGCGGTGAAGTTCGACGCCGACGGACGTCTGGTCATCACCCAGGCGGCGAGCGGGGAGGTGACCCGCGTCGATCTCCAGAGCCGCGCGGCGACGTGTCTCGCCACCCTTCGGCCGGGGATCGACAACCTGGCCTTCGCCCCCGACGGTCGGCTCTTCGTCTCGCATTTCGTCGACGGCGGTGTCGCCGAGATCCTGCCCGACGGCAGCGAACGCGTGCTCGCGAACGCCGGACTCCTCGGACCGCTGGGTATCACCGTGGGGGTCGACGGGGTCGTCTACGCGGCCGACGGGATGTCGATGTTGGCCGTCGGCGCCGGTGGCGCGATCACGCGTCCGACCCAGTTCACGACGCCCGGCTTCCCCGGGTTTCTGCGCGGTATCGCCGCGGGCGCCGCAGGCGAGGTGTTCGTCACCACCTCCTCCGGAGACGTCGTCCGCTACGACCTCGAGCGCGGCGAGCCCCAGTTCCTGGCCCGGGGCCTCGACGAACTCTTTGGCCTCGCGCTGGCGCCCGGCGGCGGCGTCTGGGTCGCCGAGGGGGGCGCCGGCCGGGTTCTCGAGGTCGGCCCCGACGGGACCATCGCGGTCCGAGCGAGCGGGCTCGGCCGTCCCCACGACGTCGTCATCGCCTCCGACGGCACGTGTTTCGTGAGCGAGGCGCAGCACGGCCGCGTCTCCCAGGTGAACGGCTCGGTGACCCCGGTGCTCGAGGGGCTCGACACGCCGCAGGGGCTCACGCTCGTGGGAGATCGGCTCGCGGTCGTCGACGCCGGGAGCAAGGAGCTCGTGTCGATCTCGCTCGAGACCCGCGAGCGGCGCACGCTCGCCACCGGACTCCCCGTCGGCGCGCCACCCGGGGTGACCCCCCAGCCGCTGATGGGGATCGCCGGGCTGATCCAGGGGCCGCTGCCTCCCTTCGCGGGTCTCGCGTCGGCCCCCGACGGCTCGCTCTATCTCGCGGCCGACGGGGAGGGGAGCATCCTCGCTTTCCACGGCGCGTGAGCGGGCTGGGTGGCGTGGCGGGCGACCGCGCTACCGTCGCCGCCGCTGATACCGATCGACGTTCGCGTTGTGCTCGGCGTAGGTGCGGGCGAACTCGTGGGTGCCGTCGCCGCGGGAGACGAAGTAGAGGAACTGGCTCTCCTCGGGCCACAGCACGGCGCGCAGCGCTTCGCGCCCCGGGTTCGCGATCGGCGTCGGGGTGAGGCCCGGGATCCGGTAGGTGTTGTAGGGATTCGCGGCGTCCTCGAGGTGGACGCGGCGCAGGTTGCCGTCGAAATCGGCGATGCCGTAGATCGTGGTCGGGTCGGACTCGAGCCGCATCCCCCGGGCGATACGGTTCAGAAACACCGACGCGATCAGGGGCCGTTCCTCGGCGGCCCCGGTCTCCTTTTCGATGATCGAGGCCAGCGTCACGACCTCGCGCATGCTGCGGCCCTGGCGCGCGGCTTCCTCGGCGAGCTCGTCCCACTCCCGGTGGAACTGGCCCACCAGCGTGTCGACGATCGCCGTCGCGTCGTGCGCCGCGCTGAAACGGTAGGTCTCGGGGAAGAGATACCCCTCGAGAGAGCGTCCCTCGACACCGTAGCGGGCGGCGCTCTGCGGGTCGTCGACGATCGCGAGAATGGCGTCGGCGTCACAGAGCCCGGCCTCCGCGATCCGCGTGGCGATCTCGGTGGCGCGCAGCCCTTCGGGAAGACTCACCGCGTGGGTGCGCACCTCGCCCTCGACGAGGGCCTCGAGCACCCGCGACGCCGTCCAGGCCCCCGAGAGCTCGTACTCGCCCGCGTGCATCCGGCGGGCATCGTCTCGCCACCGCGCGAGCCACGAGAACGCCCGGGCCGAGCGCACGATTCCGCGTTCCTCGAGCTCCCGGGCGACGCGGCCGAAGGGCGCGCCCGGCTCGACCACCACGATCTGGGGGCTCGCGG
>JANQRO010000138.1 GCA_028284525.1 Myxococcota bacterium
AAAGATCTCGGGACGCGGTTTGCGGATGCCGAGGTCGACCGACACCACCGGGTCGTCGAAGAGATCGCGCAGGCCCGCCTCCTCGAGGACGCCGAGGGCGGTGGGCGTGTGACTGAAGTTCGAGCACAGCCCGAGCGCCGCGCGCTCCGCCAGACGCCGCAGCACGGCGTCGTGGTGGGACACCGGGATCGCCTGGGCGCGCAGCGCGTCCATGTGGACCTGGGTGAGGGTCTCCACCATCGGCGCGTCGTCGATCGCGAGGGCCTCGAGCACCTGGGCGAAGCGGTCCGTGGTCGCGAACTCGATCCCCCGCGTCATGCCGTCCTCACGCCAGCGCTGATCGACGGCGAGCAGGGCGTCGACGAAGCGCTCGAGCGAGAGCGGGTGGACGGCAGAGAGCGTGTCGTGGAGCGCGTGGGTCGTGCCGGGCACCCTGCGGCCGTCGATCACCACGGGCGCGAGCTTCTCCGTACGCAGGTCGACGAGGGTGTCGAAGAGGTCGAAGATCACGGCACGGGTCGGCACGCGCGCAACCATAGCGACCCACGGCGAGGGGGGAGGCCGTGATCGATCTGATCGCCGCGGAGGCGCGCTTCGAGGACGGGGAACGCGTCGGCCCCCTCACCCTGCAGGTCGAACGCGGCGAGCTGCTCGTGCTGCTCGGAGCCTCGGGCTCGGGCAAGACGACCACCCTCAAGATGATCAATCGGCTGCTCGACGCCACCGGTGGGGAGGTGCGCGTCGCGGGTCGCAACGTCGCCGAAGTGCCGGGTCCCGAGCTGCGACGACGGATCGGCTACGCGTTCCAGCAGGTGGGCCTCTTCCCGCATCTCGACGTCGCGGCGAACGTCGCGGTGACGCCCCGGCTCCTCGGCTGGCCGGCGGAGCGGGTGGCGGCGCGGGTCGACGCGCTTCTCGAGATGGTGGAGCTCGATCCCGCGGTCTATCGACACCGCGGCGTCGACGCGCTCTCGGGCGGGCAGCAACAACGCGTCGGGATCGCGCGCGCGCTGGCCGCCGAGCCGGAGCTGTTGTTGATGGACGAGCCCTTCGGCGCCCTCGACCCGCTGACCCGCGACCGACTGCGGGAACGCTTTCTCCTGATCCACCGGGAGCTCGGGCTCACCACCGTCCTCGTCACCCACGACATGGTCGAGGCGCTCCTCCTCGGCGACCGGATCGCAGTGCTGGAGGCGGGGCGACTGCTCCAGGTGGGAACCCCCGAAGCGCTCCTGCGCGCCCCCGCCGACGACCGGGTGCGCGACCTCCTCGAGGCCCCCCAACGCAGCCTGCGACGTCTCGGCGACCTGGCGGGAGCACGCCGGTGAACGAAGCCCTGGCGCGACTGCCCGAGACCCTGGGTGCGCACCTGCGGCTGGCGCTCCTGGCCCTGGCCCTGGGCGGTGCCCTGAGTCTGCCCCTCGGCGTCTGGGCCGCCCGTCGCCCACGGCTCGCGGCATGGGTGGTGGGGAGCGCGAGCGTCGTCCAGACGATCCCGAGTCTGGCGCTCCTCGCCCTCATGGTGCCGCTCCTGGCCGTGCTCGGCGCGGCGAGCGCCGCGCATCTCGGGATCGCAATCCAGAGCATCGGCTTCCTGCCGGCGCTGATCGCGCTCACCCTCTACAGCACCTTGCCGATGATCCAGAACACCGTGGCGGGGCTCGGCGGCGTCCCCGCGCCCCTGCTCGAGGCGGCGCGCGGAGTGGGCATGAGCCCGCGGCAGTCGTTCTGGCAGGTCGAATTGCCCGTGGCGCTCCCCGTCGTGTTGGCCGGCGTGCGCACCGCGGCGGTGTGGGTGGTGGGGACGGCGACGCTCTCGACGCCCGTCGGCGCCAGCAGCCTGGGCGACTACATCTTCAGCGGGCTGCAGACGCGCAACTATGGCTCGGTACTCGTGGGCTGTGCGGCGGCGGCCGCGTTGGCGCTGCTGCTCGACGGCACCGTGCGGCTGCTCGAAGCCGGCCTCACCCGACGCAGCCGGATCCGGACCGCCTTCGCGGCCGGGGTGGTGCTGGCCCTCAGCGGGCTGGCCCTGGCCGGGCCGCTGCGCGCGGGCGGTGCCGACGCGGTGCGGATCGGCGCCAAGACCTTCACCGAGCAGTACATCCTCGCCGCGGCCCTCGCCGACTGGATCCCCGCACAGACCGGGCGCGCCGCACGCACCCTCCCATCGCTGGGCTCCACGGTCCTCTTCGACGCGCTGCGCAGCGGCGACCTCGATCTCTACGTCGACTACTCTGGCACCCTGTGGGCCACGATCCTGCGCCGCGAGGGCCCGCCCCCGAATCGCGCGCGGGTGGTCGACGAGGTGGCGCGCGCCCTCGACGACGACCACGGCATCCACGTCGCCGCGGCCCTGGGATTCGAGAACACCTACGCCCTCGCCATCCGCCGCGATCTGGCCGAGCGTCTCGGGGTGCGGCGCTTGAGCGAGCTGGCGCGTCACAGCCCCGAGCTCGAGATCGGTGGCGACTACGAGTTCTTCGTGCGACCCGAGTGGCAGGCCTTGGTCGCGCGCTACGGATTCGCCTTCGGCCGCCAGCGCAGCATGGACTCGTCGCTCATGTACGGCGCCGCCGCCACGGGCGACGTCGACGTCATCAGCGCCTTTTCGACCGACGCGCGGATCGACGCCTTCGATCTCGTGGTGCTCGAGGACGACGCCGGAGTGATCCCGCCCTACGACGCCCTGGTCCTCGTGCGCGGGGCGCTGCGCGACGAGGCGCCGGATCTCGTGGCCGCCCTGGAAGCCCTCGACGGGGCGATCGACGTCGGGCGGATGCGCGCGCTCAACGGTGCCGTCGACCGCGACGGGCGGTCCCCGGAGTCTGTGGGTCGCGAGCTGGCGCGCGCCCTCGCGGACGCGCCCTGAGGGTCGTGCGCGGAGCTAGCTGCCCGAGGCGGCCGGGCGGCTCGAGCCCATCGCCCGACGCACCCGGCGCTTCAGGGCGAGGCCCTCGGGCGGGAGCTTGGCGTCGTCGGTGGTGAGCAGGAAGGCGTCGAGCCCGCCGCGCTTCTGCACGGTGCGCAGCGCGCGGGTCGAGACCTGGAGTCGCACGTTCTGAGAGAGCGCGTCGGAGCGCAACGAGACCTGCTGGAGGTTCGGCGCGAAGGTTCGCGAGGTCTTGTGGTTCGAGTGGGAGACGTTGCGGCCGAAGCGGACGGCCTTGCCCGTGAGGGCGCAGCGGCGCGGCATTGACGGACTCCTACTTCTTCTTGCCGTAGCGGCGGCGGAACGTGTCGACCTTGCCACCGCGGGCGGTCTCGCGGAGTCCACCCGTCCAGAACGGGTGGCTCGACGAGGAGATCTCGAGGCGGATCACCGGCACCTCGACGCCGTCGACGTCGCGGGTCTCCTGCGAGGTCGCGGTGGAGCGCGTGGTCCACTCCTCGCCGGTCGCGGTGTCGACGAAGATCACCGTGTGGTAGTCGGGATGGATCTCGGCCTTCATCGTCGTTACCAGCTCGACTTGCGAACGCCCGGCACCTGGCCCTTGAGAGCGAGGTCGCGGAGCGCGATGCGCGAGATGCCGAACTTGCGGTAGTAGCCACGCGAGCGACCCGAGAGGGCGCAGCGGTTGTTCCAGCGGGTCGGGCAGGAGTTGCGCGGCAGCTTGGCGAACTCCTCCTGGGCGGCGAGCTTGTCCTCGATCTCGAGGTTCGGATCCTTGAGCCGTTTGCGGAGCTCGGCGCGCTTGGCCGCGTATTTCTGGATCAATGCCTTGCGCTTGCGGTCGCGATGGATCTGTGAGGTCTTCGCCACGAGCTTCGGTCCTCTACCCCCAGGGGTCCCCGCTGGGTCGGTGTTCGTCGAGGCGCAGTCTATAGCACAGCGCTCGCGTGGCCTCCGCTCGCGGGTGCTAGCTCGTTTCGCCCGCGTCTCTTCCCTCGGCCTCCTCCTCCGACCACTGCTCGAGGGCGGCGATCCAATCGACTCGGGTCTCGAGGACGGAGTGGAGCGGATCCTCCCCGAGTCGGGTCATCCGCCGGGCTGCGTTGCGCAGGTGGAAGCGACGCGGGTCGAGACGGGGGGTCACCTCGCGCCAGCGCAGGGGCATCGAGACGGGCGCGCCCGGAAGGGGCCGCACCGAGAAGGGCGCGACGAGCAGTCGCCCGCGACCGTTCTGGAGGGTGTCGACGTAGACCTTCCCCTCCCGCGCGCGCAGCGCCCGGGCCATCGTGGCGATGTCCGGCTCCTCGCGGACGAGGAGTCGGCCCACGAGCCCAGCCAGCGTGCGCGACTCCTCGTAGCTCAGCCGCCCGCCGAGGGGCAGCAGCACGTGGAGCCCCGAGGCCCCACTCGTCTTCGGGAAGGCGGGCACGCCCGCGCGCTCGCACAGCGCGCGGACCCGGCGCGCGAGGGTGACGACGTCGCGCCACGGCGCTCCCTTGGGATCGAGGTCGATGATGCACCAGTCGGGGCGCCCGAGCTCGGGCAGACGGCTCGACCAGACGTGCAGCGGGATCGTGCCGAGGTTCGCCACGTAGAGCAGGCTCTCGACGTCGTTGCACACGAAGTAGTGGATCTCGCGCTTCGCGTGCTCGCTCCAGAGCGTCTCGGTGTGTACCCAATCGGGAGTCCACGACGGCGCGTCCTTCTGGAAGAACGACTTCCCGTCGATCCCGTCCGGGTAGCGGGTGAGCACGACCGGTCGGTTGCGCAGGTAGGGGAGCAGCCAGGGTGCGATCCCCCGGTAGTACTCGATGAGATCGCCCTTGGTCAGGCCGTCCTCGGGCCAGAACACCTTGTCGAGGTTGCTGAGTTGGAGGGTCGGCTCCTCGTCCTCTCCCCCGTCCTCGATGGGGTCTTCTAGAACTCGAGAAAGCGCCTCTTCCGGCAGTGCGATGGGATCGCATTCTTCAGGCGATTTGTCATCTCGTATTCGGAGGAAGGCGGGTTGGCGCAGGTGGCCGTCGCGGGTGAGCTCGGCGTAGCGCACTTCACAGACGTGACGCGGCTCGACCCATTCCTGCGCCTCGGGGTGGGCGGCGTTCACCGGGCACACGGGCGTGTCGCGCCGATCGGGCGCGAGCAGCGCGGCGATCTCGTCGAGCTCGCGCTGATCGAAGCCGCTCCCGACTCGCCCGACATAGCGAAGCCCCTCGCCGGCGGGCGTCGCCAGGTGCAGCGCGCCGAACCGGCGCCGGGCCCGGCCGGCCTTCGACGGGCTCAGCCCGATCACCACGAAGTCATCGGTGTGGAGCGCCCGCACCTTCTTCCAGTCGGCGCTGCGGCCGCTGCGGTACGGCGAGTCGGCCCGCTTCGCGACCACCCCTTCGAAGCCCAGCCGCGTGGCCTCCCGGTACAGACGCTCGCCGTCGCCCGGCAGTGCGAGGGCGAGCTGGAGCGGGCCCGCGTCGGGGAGCAGGCCCTCGAGCAGCCTCCGTCGTTCGCGAAAGGGCAGTTCGCGGAGGTCGTAGGGACCGAAGTGGAGCAGGTCGAAGACGTAGAGCGAAGCGGGCGCGCGGGTCGAGGCGGCAGCGATCGTCCTTCGCCCGTCGAGCTGGGCGCGCTCCTGGAGGGCGCCAAAGCTCGGACGACCCGTGCCGTCGGTCACGACGAGCTCGCCGTCGAGGCAGATCTCGGGGTAGGGCAGGGCCCGCAGACACCGGGCAATCTCGGGGAAGCGCGGTGTGACGACGCGGCCGCTTCGATATTGAATGAGCGGTTCCTCCTCATTTTTCGAGCAGATGGCGCGGTAGCCGTCGTACTTCACCTCAAAGATCCACGCGGGGTCCGAGAACGGCGCGTCGACACGCTCGGCGAGCATCGGGCGCGGTGGTGCGAGGGGCGCGCGCGGTGCACCGAGGCCTTCGAGCGCCGTGAGCGTCGCGTCGAGCGCGGGCGGGACACCGCCGATCGCACCCACTTCCAGTCCCGAGAGCACCGAGCGGTCGGTCCAAGGCGGGGTGTCGGTGGCGTAGCCGTCCTGCTTCTTGATGAGCAGCCATTCGTTTTCGCCGCGCCCCCGCGTGTGCACCAGGGTGAAGCGGCCGCGCAGCTTGTAGCCGTGGAGATCGAAGAGGAGCTTGCCCCGCTCGAGCCCGGCGTCGGGATCTTCGACCGGGACCCAGCGCCCCAGGTCCCACACGATGACCGGTCCCGCGCCGTAGTTGTCGGCGGGGATCTCCCCTTCGAAATCGGCGTACTCGACCGGGTGGTCTTCCACGCGCACGGCGAGACGCTTCTCTGCGGGATCGAGACTGGGTCCTTTGGGCACCGCCCAGGAGAGGAGCACCCCGCGCCACTCCAGACGCAGATCCCAGTGCATGCGGCTCGCGGCGTGCTGCTGGACCACGAAGAGCCGCGGTCGGGGCGCCCCCTGCTCGAAGGGCTCCGGGGTCCGGTCGGCGGAACGCTTGGCCCGGTATCGGTCTAGGGGGTCCGGCACACCACCCCTCCCGGATTCCCAGCCCGGCCCCGGTCCCCGCTCGCGCCGCGGTCAGCCCCGGCTCGCAGCAGGAGGACCCAACCCCGCGCGCTTGCGGGATTGAAGACTCTCCGCGGGTTGCCGATACTTCTCCCCATGGGGGCACGCGCACTCGCTTCGGCCACGATCTCCTTCGGGCTCGTCTCGATCCCGGTGAAGCTCTTCACCACCCAGGAATCGGGCTCGAGCATCTCCTTCAACATGCTCCACAGCTGTGGCTCGCGCATCAAGCAGCAGACCTGGTGTCCTCGCTGCGAGACCGTCGTCCAGCGCAAGGATCTCCTGAAGGGCTACGCCTTCGCCAAGGACCAGTACGTGACCTTCGAGCAGGAGGAGCTCAAGGCGCTGGAAGAGCAGGGGACCCGCAGCGTCGACATCGCCGAGTTCATCCCGATCGAGACCATCGACCCCGTCTTCTACGAGAAGTCCTACTACCTGGGCCCGGACAAGGGGGGCGACCGTCCCTACCAGCTCCTCGCCCAGGCGATGCGCGAGACCGGACGCGCCGCCCTCGCGCGCTATGCCGCGCGCGGCAAGCAGTACCTGGTGCTGATCCGCCCCTTCGAAGACGGTCTGATCCTCGAGCAGCTCTACTACCCCGACGAGATCCGCGCCTTCGACGACGTCGAACGCGAGGGGGCCGAGGTCAAGGACGCCGAGCTGAAACTCGCGGTGCAGCTCATCGACCAGATCGCGAACGACGCGTTCGACCCCACCCCCTACCACGACGAAGTGAAGACGCGGATCGAAGAGGCGATCCAACGCAAGATCGATGGCGAAGAGCACATCGCCGTCGCGAGCGACGACGCGCCCCAGGGCCAGATCATCGACCTGATGGACGCGCTCAAGGCGAGCCTCGGCGACGACGCGGGGGCCGAGTCGGACGGCGAGACGCGTCGCGGTCCAAAGCGAAGCGCCAGCAAGAGCGACGCCGCGGCGAAGCCGCGACGCAAACGCGCCGCGAAGAAGTAGTTTCGTTCGAAAAGGGCTTGCCACCCGCGGCGAAATCGAGCACTGATTTCGTTGGTGGCGGGGAATCACACACCGGCGTACACGACCGAACAGGTCGCCGCGTTGCTCGGCCTGTCCCTCCCACAGCTGCGCGGCTATGTGCGCGCGGGTGTCATCGAGCCGGCGCGCGGACCCGCGGGCGAGCTCCATTTCTCGTTCCAGGACCTCGTGTTCCTCCGCGTCGTGAAGAATCTTTCGAGCTCGAGGATCTCGCCGCGGCGGATGCGCCGCGCGCTTCGGATGCTGCGCGAGCGACTGCCCGAAGACCGCCCGCTCTCCGGGGTGCGTCTGCGGGCCGAAGGGCGGGAGCTCGTCGTGCGCGACGCCGAGCGGGTGTGGAGCGCCGAGTCCGGGCAATACGCCTTCGATTTCGAGCCCGAGCCCGAGCCGGCGACACCGCTCCCGATGGCCGACCCCCCGCGCGACGATCCGCCCCTCGCCATCGACGAGACCGCGGAGGGCTGGTACGTGCTCGCCAGCGAGCTCGAGGACGACGAGCCCGATCAGGCCCGGCGCGCCTACGAACGCGCCCTGGCCCTCGATCCCAAGCACGCCGATGCCCACGTTAATCTCGGGTGTCTCGAACACGAAGGGGGCCAGCTCGCCCGCGCCGAGCTCCACTATCGCGCCGCCCTCGAGGCGGAGGCAGAGCACGCCGTCGCCGCCTTCAATCTGGGCGTCGTCCTCGAAGACCGCCGGCGCTTCGCGGAGGCCTGCGCCGCCTACCAGCGCGCCCTCGAAGCCGACCAGGGTCTCGCCGACGCCCACTACAACCTGGCCCGGGTGCTCGAGCACCTGGGCCAGCGGGAGGCGTCTCTGCGCCACCTGCGCACCTACCGGGCGCTCCGACAGGAGCGCGACTAGCGCGACGCACCGGACTCGAGGGAGAGCGCGACGGACCCGCCCCGCCGCCGGGGGGCTCGCGTCCGGCACCCGGGACGCGGTGTCGGTACGCTCCCGGCCTCGAGGAGGACCCGTGAAGTACGGCATCGCGACCTTTCCCACCGACTACTCGATCGCCCCGGGCGATCTCGCGCGCGCGGCCGAGGAGCGCGGCTTCGAATCCTTCTGGGTCGCCGAGCACTCGCACATCCCGGTCGACCGAAAGGCCCCGTGGCCCGGCGGCGACGAGCTGCCGAAGATGTACTACGACGTCATGGACCCCTTCGTCGCCCTCGCCGCGGCGGCGTCGGTCACCGAGCGCATCCTGCTGGGCACCGGCGTCTGTCTCGTGATCCAGCGCGACCCGATCCAGACGGCCAAGCTCGTCGCCTCGATCGATCAGGTAAGCGGTGGACGCTTCCTCTTCGGCGTCGGCGCCGGGTGGAACATCGACGAGATGGAGAACCACGGCACCGACGGCGCGCGGCGTTTCAAGATTCTGCGCGAGCGCATCGAGGCCATGAAGGCGATCTGGACCGAGGACGAGGCCGAATACCACGGCGAGTTCGTCGACTTCGATCCGATCTACGCGTGGCCCAAACCGGTGCAGAAGCCCCACCCGCCGATCCACGTCGGCGGGGTGTTTCCCGGCGCCGCACGGCGCGCGCTGCGCTGGGGCAACGGGTGGTTCCCGATCCCGGGCCGGGGCGAATCGGACTACGGCGCCCTCCGGGGCCAGATTGCCGAGCTCGCCGCGGCCGAGGGGCGCGACCCCGCCGAGATCGAGATCACGGTGTTCGGCGCCGGCGCCGACGAATCGGCGATCGCGCAGTTTCGCAAGGACGGTGTGGATCGCGTCGCGCTCTTCGTCCCACCGGTCGACCGCGACGCCAGCCTCGTGGCCCTCGACGAGCAGCGCGCGTTGGCAGAGCGCGTGGGCTAGGCCCCGCCCTCGCCCTTCTGGTCGCGGAGCCAGACCTCGAACTCCTCGACCGGAAGAGGTTTCGAGAACAGGTAGCCCTGGGCCAGGTGGACGCCGTGCGCGCAGAGCCAGGCGCGTTCGGCCTCGCTCTCGATCCCCTCGGCCACGATGCCCAGGTGGATCCCCTCCGCCATCACCCGCAGCGAGTGCACGATCGCCTGGTGCACGCTGTTGCGCTCGACCTCGGTCACGAACTGGCGGTCGATCTTGATGGTGTCGACCGGGAGCTCGCTCAGCGTCGCCAGGTTGGAATAGCCGGTGCCGAAGTCGTCGATGGCGATCCGCAGGCCGAGATCGCGCAGGGGTCGCAGGCGGGCCCGCGCCGCCTCCGGGTCTCGCATGACCCAGGTCTCGGTGAGCTCGAGTTCGAGACGCGAGGGATCCGCGCCGGAGGAGCGAATCCGATCCCGGACCCGCTCGACGAAGGCCTCGTCGAGGAGCTGGCGGAAGGAGACGTTGATGGCGAGGGTCAGGTCGTCGGCGCTCCAGGCGCGCTGCTGCTCTGCGGCGGCACTGAACACCCACTCCCCGATCTCGACGATCCGGCCCGTGTACTCCGCCGCTTCGATGAAGGCGTTCGGCCCGAGCAGACCGAGGTTCGGGTGGTTCCAGCGGATCAACGCCTCGGCCCCGACCACGGTCCTGCTGCGCAGATCGATCTGGGGCTGGTAGTGGAGGACGAACTCCTGGCGTTCGACCGCCCCCGCCAGGTCGGCCCGCAGCTCGATCAGGTTCTGGGCCCTCTCGTCGGTGGTGTGGGCGAAGAAGCGGAAGCCGCGCCCGCCGTCGTGCTTGATGCGGTACATCGCCCGGTCGGCACAGCGGATCAGGGCTTCGGCCTCGTCGGCGTCTCCCGGGAAGACGGCGATGCCGACGCTCGCGCTCACGTGGAGCTCCCCACCCCCGTGGTGCACCGGGCGCTCGATGGCGTGGAGGAGCTTCTTCGCCACGACACCGGCGTGCTCCTCCTGGGCCACACGCGGGAGCAGGATGGTGAACTCGTCGCCACCCAGACGGAAGACGGTGTCGCTCGCGCGGATCGTGGCGCGGATGCGGTGGGCGACCTCGAGCAGCACGGCGTCGCCGGCCGCGTGTCCCTTCGAGTCGTTCACGGCCTTGAAGCCGTCGAGGTCGACGAAGAGGACGGCCATCGGATGGCCCCCGTGACGCGCGGACTCGACGGCCTTGGCCACTTGCGCTTCGAAGACGCCTCGGTTCGGCAGGTCGGTCAGCAGGTCGTGACTCGCCTGCCGACGCAGCTCGCGATTGGCCTCGGCGAGCTGCTTCTGCTGATCCTGAAGCTCGTGCAACGCGGCCTCGAGGGCGTAGCTCTGGTCGCGGAGCTCGGCCTCGACCTCCTTGGTGTGGGTGATGTCGAGGATCGCGCCGACGTGGGCGTCGAGACGCCCCTCGTGGTCGAGGACGGCGCGCGCGCTTCCTTCGACCCAACGCACCCGGCCGTCGGCCCCGACGATCCGGTACTCGGTGCGAAACGGTGCGTGCGTGGCCGCCCCCGCCCTCCACTCGCGGAGCACGCGCTCGCGATCCTCCTCGAGGATCACATCGGCCCAGCCGCTGCCCAGCGAGGACTCGACGGGAAGGCCCGTCATCTCGGTCCAGGCGGGACCCCCGTAGACCACCTGGCCGGCGGCGTCGGTCTTGAAGATCACGGCGGGGGACGCTTCGGCGAGGTCCCGGAACAGCCGCTCGCTGTCCTCGAGCTTGGACTTCGCCGCGACGACATCGTCGATCTCGAGCAGGATGCCGATGGAGCCGTCCAGGGTCTTGTGGGCCTTCCCCGAGACCCAGGAGGTCCGCCCGTCCGGCCGGCGGATGCGGTACTCGGCGCGAAACGGATCGCCGGTCTGGGCGCAGCGGTACCAGGCGTCGCGCACCCGTGCCGCGTCGTCGGGGTGCAGGGCCTTCTCCCAGCCGTCGCGCCGGGCATCGTCGTAGGAGATCCCGGTGATTTCGCTCCAGCGCCGGTTCACGAGCACACAGCTCCCATCCTGCGCCGCGACGAAGATGCCGACGGGCGCGCAATCGAGGAGCTCGATCACGGCGGGTGCGATCACGAGATCGCCCAGCTGCACCATGTGACGCGCTTCGACCACGGCCGCTCGCGGCTGAAGCCGCCACCCGCGAAATGGGGGGCATTCGACCGAGAAACGGTCGCTTTGCCGGGTGCCGCTTCTGGGGCCAACCCCCGAGCCGCCTAGTCCTCGGCGGGTGCGAACAGGTTGGGGGTCTTCGCCCAGCCGTCCTCGTAGGGGCTCCAGAAGATCGGCACGAGCTCGACCTCCTGGAAACGCCAACCCGCCGACGTGCGCCGATAGCGCTCCTCGTAGCGGCCCGCACCCCAGACGGCGCCGCCCTCGGCGCCGGTGTTGGGCTCGATCAGGTACCAGCGTCCCCGCGCGGTGTCGCCGTCCACGGTGATCTGGGGGTTCATCACCATGTGCAGCCAGAAACGCATCATGTCGGGCAGGCTCTGGAAGAACTTGGTGAGGGCCGCGTGTCCCTCGTAGCGCCCGATCCCCGGTGCGTGCCAGACGCCGTCGTCGCAGAAGAGCGACACCACCGCCGGGACGTCGTGGTCGTCGACGCCAAAGCAGTAGGCCGCCTTCAGGCTCTTGATCGCCTCGACGTCCTCGAGGACGCCCAGCCGGCGGTTCACGGTTTCCAGGTCCACGGGGCGACGCCTCTCCCGCCTCGTCCGCCTGCTCTAGACGGACGGGTGCTTCGCGCTCCAATCGCTGTCCGTCTGGACCGCGTAGCCGACGCGGCACAGCAGGTCTTCGCCGAGGTGACGCCCGACGATCTGGAAGCCGTAGGGCACTCCCGCGTCGTCGAAGCCGCCGGGCAGACAGATCGCCGGGCTGCGCGAGAGGTCCGCCGGCGCCGTGAAGTCGATCAGCCGACCGACGTCGCCGCTTTCCAGCATCGCGTCGAGAGCCGCGCTCGTCGGGGTGGTGTCGTGGCTCGTCGGCGACACGACGCAGTCGACCTGGTCGAAGAGCGCGGCGAAGGCGCCGGCGTATCGCTCCCGGGTCG
>JANQRO010000139.1 GCA_028284525.1 Myxococcota bacterium
CGAGCGCATCGTCCGCGACCCGCGGATGCGCTTCTACCGTCAGAGCTACGGGGCGGCGGCGCTCCGCGGGGGCCTGCGTCTCGTTCCCGTCGACCTGAACGGAGATGGACGCGACGAACTCTTCGTGCAGGTCGAGCTCGCGGCGCTCTGCGGCGAATCGCCGTGCACCTGGGACCTCTTCGAGCTCGGCGAGGACGGGAGCCTCGCCACCCTCGGCGTCCGTCAGGTCGTGGACTGGCGCGCCCTCGGCACGCGAAGCGGGGGCTTTGCCGACCTCGCGGTGCGCACCCTGGCCCCCGGCGAGGCGGAGTACCGGATCTACCGCTTCGAGCTCGGGATGTACCGCCGCGTCGAAGACCGCGTGTCCTCGGAGGTCTTCGCCGTCGACGGTGAGCGTCTCCCGCCCGTGTCGACGCCCTGAAGCTGGCCGCCGCGCGAGTGCTCGCCCTCTGCGTCGTGTGTCTTCGGGACCGGCGACACCGACTCCCCCTGCCGCGGGGGGCGTCTAGGGCCCGAGGGTGTCGCGCCCGGGTAGATCGGGCTTCGCGGGGTGCAGGTGACGGACGAACTTGTCGGGCGTCTCCGCGCGTCCGAGGAGGAAGCCCTGGAGCTCGTCGCAGCCCTGCTGCGCGAGAAACTCGGCCTGGATCTTCGACTCCACGCCCTCGGCCACCACCTTGAGACGCAGGTTGTGGGCCATCGCGATCACGGCGGCGGTGAGCTCGCAATCGGCGCGGTTGCTCGGGATCCCGCTGACGAAGGAACGGTCGATCTTGAGCCGGTCGATGGGAAAGCGGCGCAGAAAGCTCAGCGACGAGTAGCCCGTGCCGAAGTCGTCGAGGGCGATCTGGAAGCCGACGCGCCGCAGCTGTTCGATCACGGTCGCGACCACCCCCGGGTCGTCGACCAGGGCGCTCTCGGTGATCTCGAGCTCGAGACAGGAGGGATCGACTCCGGCGCGCTCGGTGATCTCGCGAAAGCGGCCGGCGAGCCCCGAGTCGCGGAGCTGGCGGGGAGACACGTTGATCCCGACGCGGAGCGGCTCGTAGCCGGCCTCCTCCCAGGCCCGACACTGGTCGCACACCGTCGAGAACACCCATTCCCCGATCGGGAGGATCAGCCCGGACTCCTCCGCCACGTGGATGAACTCCGAGGGCGGGACGACGCCGAGGTCGGGGTGGGTCCAGCGAATCAGCGCCTCGGCCCCACTCAGGAACCCGCCACGCGCCGTGCGCTGCACCTGGTAGACCATGGTGAACTCGCCGTTGCTGAGCGCTTCGCGCAGCCGCGCCTCGAGCTCGAGACGCCGCAGGTTCTCGCGGTCCATGCTGCGGGTGTAGCCGACGACCCGCGCCCGCCCGCCGCGCTTGCCGTCGTACATCGCCGCGTCGGCGGTACGCAGGAGGTCCGAGGCGCTGTCGGCATCGCGGGGGAAGACCGAGACCCCGAGGGTCGCGCTCACGGCGATGCTGTGCCCGTCCACTTCGATCGGTTCCGCGAGCTCTTGCATGATGGTGCGGGCGAGCTCCTCGAGGGTCTCGGCGCTCTCGAGGTGCTCGACCATCACGGTGAACTCATCGCCACCAAAGCGCGCGATCGGGGAGAAGCCCGCGCTCTGGCTCTCGGTGCGCAGCGCCGCGCCGTCGACCACCCGAGTCAGACGTCGCGCGACCTGCACGAGGAGCCGGTCGCCGCCTTCGTGTCCCAGGGTGTCGTTGACGTTCTTGAAACGGTCGAGATCGACGAATACCAGCCCCACCTGGGTGCCCGTGGTTCCGGCCCGGGCGATCGCCTCGACCATCTCGCCCTGGAAGAACTGGCGGTTGGGCAGGCCGGTCAACGAGTCGAAGTAGGCGAGATTGCGGATCCGGTCCTCGTCGTGTTTCCGCTGGGTGATGTCCTGGGCCATGATCCAGTAGCCGCGCACGACCCCGTCGGCCCCGCGCTGGGGCGTGAAGATCGCCTCGCACACCCGTCGTTTGCCGTCCGGGTAGACCTGCTCGACCTCCGCCGACTGACTCCGGCCTTCGAGGGCCGCCTCGATCACCGAGCGCGCACCGAGGTAGCTCTCCTCCCCCATCACCTCGCGGACCGGGCGACCCGTGATCTCGGAACGCTCCACCCCGTACCACTCCTCGTACACCCGGTTGTTGAAGCGGTAGCGCTGGTCGGCATCGACGTAGCCGATCAGCACGGGGAGCGAATCCGCCATCGTCTGGAGCATCTCGAGGCTTTCGCGCAGCTCGCCCTCGGCGTGCACCCGTTCGGTGACGTCGATCGCCATACCGACGTGACCCACGAGGCGTTCGTACTCGTCGCGAATCGGGTTGGAGCGGGCGGCGATCCAGCGCGCCTCCCCGTCCCGGTTGCGGACGCGGAATTCATCCGAGAATTCGACGCCGGATTCGAGGCTGCGGCTCCAGGCGTCGGTGACCCGACCCACGTCCTCGGGGTCGATGGCGCGGATCCACCCCTGCCCCAGGAGCTCCTCGATACTCAGCCCGGTGAGCTCCTCCCAGCGGCGGTTCATGTAGACCAGGCTTCCCTCGGTATCCGCCTCGTAGATCCCCACCGGAGAGCGGGCGCAGAGGGAACGAAAACGCTGCTCGCTCGATTCGAGGGCCTGCGCCACGCGTTTTTGCTCGGTGACGTCGGTGATCAGGGCGTAGAAGCCCTCCACCTTGCCCGACTCGTCGCGGAAGGGCTCGTAGGCGGTGTTGAGAAAGGTCACCCGCCCCGACTCGTGGTTCTCCTTGCGCTCGAAGCGCACCGACTCCCCGCCCAGCGCGGCCTGGATGTGCGGGAGGACCTCGGCGTAGACCTCCTCCCCGATCACGTCGCGGAGCAGGCGCCCGCGGAGATCCTCGTCCTCGAGACCGAAACGCCGGCGATAGTGGACGTTGGTAAAGCGGTAGCGGTGGGAGGCGTCGATGTACGCGATCCGCGCCGGAAGCGCGTCGCCCATCAGACGTCGCTGGTCCTCGATGCGCCGCAGATCCGCCTGGGCCTGGCGTCGTGGCGACATGTCCCGCACCAGCGCGAAGATCTGGAGTCCCTCGCCCTCCACCCGCCACATCTGGAGCTCGACCGGAAGCGGCTTGCCGTCGCGGTGCAGATACTCCTTGGAATAGGGCGAGCAGGCGCCGTGGCGCGCGAGGTCGTTGAAGGCGTGGGTGTCGGCGACCCGCCACTTCACCGGGGTGAGGGCTTCGAGGGTCAGCTCCTGCAGCTCGACCGCCGTGTAGCCCAGCATCTCGCGCAGCCGCTGGTTGGCCTCGCGGATGCGGCCGCCGCGGTCGGCCACCAAGATGCCGTCGAGGCTCGTCTCGAAGAGCGTCTGGTAGGTGAGCTGGGAGAGACGCTTCGACTCCTCCGCGGTCTTCTGCTCGTGGATGTCGGTGATCGACCCGGCAAAGCGGATCGGCTCTCCCCCGGCGGCGTAGAGACACCGGCCACGTGCGAGGAACCAGCGGTAGCCCTCGTGCTGGGTCTTGAGCCGAAACTCGGTGCGGTAGTGCTCGTCGCCGTCGAAGACCCGATCGATCGCGGCGCGTGTGCCGGCGACGTCTTCGGGGTGCAGGAGTTGGAGAAAGGAATCGAAGGTCTCTTCGATGTCGCCCTTCTCGTAGCCGATCAGCCCGAGGAAGCGATCCGAGAAGAACACGTCGTCGGCGCTGAGGTCCCAATCCCAGATCCCGTCGTTGCTGCCGCTCATCGCGAGCTCGAAGCGCTCCTGCGCGGCGCGGAGCTCGACCTCGACCCGCATGCGGGCCATCGCCTGCTGCTCGAGCTGCTGCATCCGGATGCGGAGCGCCTCGAGCTCCGCCCGGAGGCGCTCGGGCGGTGTTTCCGCGTCTGCGCGGTCGCTCATGACGAGACCGATGTGCGGGGCATCAGCAAGCACATCGAGCCCGCTAAGTCCCTACTTGAGAAAGGAAAACGCAGTTTCCGCGGCACCCGCAGGCGGCCCGAAGGCGCACCGCAACGGCCCCGCACGACGGGCGCAATGCGCGTGCAGCGGCGCTAGGTTCCGCGCCGGGGGGAACACGCGTGGACGCGAAGGCCATCGCTCTCGGCGGGCGCCCGGT
>JANQRO010000140.1 GCA_028284525.1 Myxococcota bacterium
CGGCGAGGGGAGAGACGACGAACCCGAGCAGAGCACCCGCAATGGCGATCCGCCGTCCGACCCGTTCGGCGGCGGCGCGTCCCGGAACACTCCCGGCCACCACCCACAGTCCGGCACCTGCGGCCAGCGTGAGGAGACCGATCCAGATCCCCGCGAAGTGCAGATCTCCACCGAGGAGAAGCGCCAGGTCGGGGCGCAGCCCGACCCCGAAGTACAGGTAGAGCGCCGCGACGAGCGCGGAGAGCGCGGCAACGCCGCCGGCGACGACGCGCAACCGCGGCACCGGATGGCACGCCGCGCCGTCGTCCACCATGCGCTGGAGCAGCACCTCCGTCTGCTGGGGGTCGCTCATCGTTCCGCCGTCCCCGTCGTCACCCGCTCCCCCCGCTCACCAACCCGCGTCCTCGAGGTGCTTGCGCAGTGCGCGGTAGCCCCGGTGGGCGCGCACCTTGAGCGCCCCCGGTGTCACCCCCGCCCGGCCCGCGGCCTCCGCCACGCTGAGCCCCCGGACGTGGATCAGTTCCACCGCCTCGCGCTGGTTGGGGGGAAGCGCTTCGAGGGCGCTCTGCAGCTCGGGGGAGAGCTCCTCGTCGCGGTCGACCCCCCCGTCGTCGGCAGCGATGTCGACCCCGTCGAGGGGGAGCTCGCGGTGCACACGGCGACCACGTCGCCGGTAGTAGTCGATCGTCGCGTTGCGGGCGACCGTGCGCCACCAGGGGCCAAAGGCCCGCTCGGGGCGGTAGGTGTGGCGCGCGCGGTGGATCGACAACATCACGTCCTGGACCAGATCCTCTGCGGCACTGGCGTCTCCAACCCGCCGTCGCACGTAGCCCCGCAAGAGTGGCAGAAGCTCTCGGAGCAGCGTCTCGTAGGCCCGTGAATCGCCGGCCTGCGCCGCGCGCATCCACTCCGACCACTGGTCGTCGGCGATGGGCTGTCGCGCGCGCTGGTCCTGCATACGTGTGTCTGCCGCCAACGGTTACGGGCGTCGGCGCGGTGCTCACCCACCCCGGGATCGAACTCGGTCCGCCGGCCCCGATCCCGATTCTCGCCGTCGGTGTCGTAACCCGCGCGCGCGACGCAGCGTAGTCCATCCCCAGAGACCAGAGCGAGCGCCCGGCACGATTGGCGGCAACGCGAAGGGAGGGATGACATGCGGTGGACTGGCGATCCGAAGATGGCGGGTGGGGCTCCGGCTCCGGGGCGGGACGGCGAGCGGACGCTGCCCTGGCGCGACCGCGACGCGATGGGGGCGCTCTTCGCCGAGCACAGCCCGCGGCTGCGGGCCGTGGCGCTCCGCTACACCCGCGACCCCGACGCGGCGGCGGACGTCCTCCAGAACGCGCTCGAAAAGGTGCTGCGCAACGGGCACCAGTTCCGCGGCGGCTCGAAGGTCTCGACCTGGATGCACCGGGTGGTGGCGAACGAGGCGCTGATGTGGCTGCGCAGCGAGCGCCGACGTCACGCGCGGATCGGCGTGTCCGAGGACGGCGATCTCGACGGCGCCCCCGACCCCGGGCCGAGTGCCGAAGACCGACTCGCCTCCGCGGGAGAGGTCGCTCGGCTGCGCGGCGCGATCGCGTCCCTCAGCGGGGAGGAGCGCGAGGTGATCGAAGGCTGTTCGCTCCGCGACCTGAGCTACGCCGAGTGGGGCGCCCGACGCGGCCTCCACCCGGGGGCGGTCAAGAGCCGTGCGTTTCGCGCCCGACAACGGTTGCGGGAGCTCCTGACCTAGCGGCGGGGAACGCCTACTCTCGGCCGCCATGCCCAACGGCGACCCGGCGAGCTGGCTCTCGATCCTCCCCGCCCTGGTGGCGATCGTGCTCGCCTTCGCCACCCGACAGGTGATCGCGGCGCTCTTCACGGGGGTGATCACGGCGGCACTCGTCCTGGCCTGGACGAGCGGCTCTCTGGCTGCGCTGAATCCGGTATCCAACCTGTTTCTTCCAGCACTTGGAACGAAGAACTTCGCGCAGATCCTCTTCATCTATCTGTGGTGTCTGGGCGGGTTGGTGGGGCTCTGGGGCAAGACCGGAGGCGCGCGGCACTTCGCGGAGTGGATCAGCCGACGCGTCGCCCGCGACCGCCGCTCGGCGATGGTGGTCACCTGGATCATCGGCGTGATCTTCCACCAGGGCGGCACCGTGAGCACCGTGCTCGCGGGCACCACCGTGAAACCGGTGGCCGACCGCCACCGGGTGAGTCACGAAGAGCTCTCCTACATGGTGGACTCGACCGCCTCGCCGATCGCCACACTGATCCCCTTCAACGCCTGGCCCTACTACGTCGCGGGGCTGGTCGTCGCGACGGTGCCGGTCATCCCGGACACCGACGCCGCGTTCTCGTTCTTCCTGGGCTCCGTCCCCTACAACTTCTACGCCCTGGTGGCGGTGGGCTCGACCCTGCTCCTGGCGCTCGGGCTTCTGCCCTGGGCGGGACCCGGTCTGCGCGACGCCGGACGTCGGGCCGTGGAGACCGGCGCGCTCGACGCGCCCGGCTCGGAACCGTTGCTGCGGGTGGAGACCGAACTCGACGCGCCGGAAGCGGGCTACCAGCCCTCCCTGGCCGACTTCTTCGTGCCGCTGGGCGTGCTCCTCGGGGTGGGGATCGGCCCCTACCTGGTCTGGGGCAGCTATCACATCAACGAGGCCTTCCTGTCCTCGACCCTCGCCGGGATGCTCACGGCGCGGGTCCGCGGGATGCCGCTCGCGAGCCTCATCGAGGGCTTCCTGGCCGGGTGCCGGAGCATGACGATCGGGGCGATCGTGCTGGCCCTGGCGGTGACCCTCGGCTTCGCGGCTCGGGAGCTCGGCACCGCGAGCTTCGTGGTCTCGGCGCTGGGCGATTGGCTCCCGGCCCTGGCGCTTCCGGCCCTCCTCACCCTGCTCTGTATGGGGATCGCCTTCGCCACCGGAACCTCGTGGGGCACCTACGCGGTGGTCTTTCCCGTGGCGCTGCCGCTGGCCTGGGCGCTCGCTCCCGACCCGCAGTTCCTCCACGTGTGCTTCGGCGCTGTACTGGGCGGCGCGGTCTTCGGCGACCAGTGCTCGCCGATCTCGGATACGACGATCCTCTCGAGCATGTTCACGGGCTGCGACCTGATGGACCACGTGCGCACCCAGATCGTCCCAGCGCTCAGCTCGGCGGCGATCGGGGTCGCGCTCTCCACCACCTTCGCCTGGTTCGCCCTCTAACTCGCCGCGAGCAGCCGCTCGATCTCGGGGCGGAGCGACCGGAACGCCCGACCGCGGTGGGAGAGCGCGTGCTTCTCGGACGGGGCGAGCTCGGCCATCGTGCAGCTGCGCTCGCGCACCCAGAAGAGCGGGTCGTAGCCGAACCCCTCGCGGCCCCGGGGCGCGTCGAGGATCGCGCCCTCGCACTCCCCCCGCGCGACCGCACACCCGCCCTCCGGCGTGGCGACCGCGGCGACGCAGACGAAGCGCGCGCCGCGGGCGTCGGGCCCGACCCCGCGGAGCGCGCCGAGGAGATGGGCGTTGCGTCCGGCGTCGTCGAGACCCGGACCGCCGTAGCGCGCCGAGCGAGGCCCGGGGGCGCCGTGGAGGGCCTCGACTTCGAGCCCCGAATCGTCGCCCACCGCGACCCGACCCGACGCCGCCGCCCCCGCGAGCGCTTTGGCCCGGGCGTTGGCCTCGTAGTCGTCGCCCTCGTCGGGGAGTGCCGCGGCCCACTCCGGGCGCAAGGTGAGCCATTCGACGGACAAGACATCGAGGATCGCGCGCACCTCGTGCAGCTTCCCCGGGTTCTCGGTGGCGACGAGGAGCTCGACCACGGCGCCGCTCAGTCGCGGCGCGCCCGCGCGACGGCCTCGCGCTGGAGGGCGGAGAGCTCGGCGATGCCGCGCTGGGCCAGAGCCGTCATCTCGCCGAGCTGCTCGGCGCTGAAGGTGCCCTGCTCGGCGGTGCCCTGCACCTCCACGAAGCGCCCCGAGCCCGTCGCCACGATGTTCATGTCGACCTCGGCCCGCGAGTCCTCTTCGTAGGGGAGGTCCAGGACGACGCGGCCGTCGACCAGCCCCACCGAGACGGCCGCGACCGAGTCGACGAGCGGCCCGTCGCCGAGCGCGCTGCGCGCTCGAAGCCGCTCGACCGCGATCGCCAGCGCGGTGTAGGCCCCGGTGATCGACGCCGTGCGGGTGCCGCCGTCCGCCTGGAGCACGTCGCAGTCGACCCACAGGGTGCGCTCGCCCAGCGCGCTCAGCTCGACCACGGCGCGCAGGCTGCGGCCGATCAGCCGCTGGATCTCCTGGCTGCGGCCGGAGGGCCGACCGCGTGTCACGTCGCGTTCGGAGCGGCGATCGGTGGAGCCGGGCAACATCGCGTACTCCGCGGTCACCCAGCCGCGTCCGCTCCCGTGGAGAAAACGCGGCACACTGTCCTCTTCGCACACCGTGCACAAGACGCGCGTGCGACCCATCGAGCACAGCACGCTCGCCAGCGGGTTCTCGGTGAAGTCCACCTGGAACTCCACCGGCCGCAGCTCGTCGACCCGACGCCCATCCCCGCGTTGCACAGCCAATCCTCCGGCGCGGTCGCGCTAGCGGTTCTCGGCGTTGAGACCGCGCTGCGCATCGTAGCGACGGCCGTATTCGATCACCGCCTCGGCGATCGCCTCGACCAGCGCGTCGCGATGGGCGTCGCGTCGCAGCGACGCCTCGTCCCGGGGATTGGTGATGAAGCCGATCTCGAGGAGCGTGGCGGGCATCTGCAGGCCCATCAACACCACGAAGGGCGCCTGCTTCACCCCGCGCGAGCTCCCGCCTTCCACCTGGCGGAACTCGCGGTCGACGAGCCGCGCGAAGTGGTCGGACTCGTGGCTCTGCTCGGTGGCCATCAGATCGCCGAGGATCGAGAGCAGCGGGTCGTCGGGGTTCCAGGTCTCGCCGGTCGCTTCGGCGAAGGCCGCGTTCTCGCGTTCGGCCAGCTGGCGGGCGGTCTCGTCGCTGGCCTCGAGGGACAGGAAGTAGGTCTCGAAGCCGCGGGCGCTGCGCGCGCGGTGGGCGTTGGCGTGGATCGAGAGGAAGAGGTCGGCGCGGGCGTCGTTGGCGATCGCGGTGCGCCGCTCGAGGGGCACGTAGACGTCCCGCTCGCGGGTGAGGATGACCTCGAAGCCGGCGGCGGCGAGGCGTTTGCGCAGCCGGTGCGCGACG
>JANQRO010000161.1 GCA_028284525.1 Myxococcota bacterium
GACGCCGACCTCGAGCGCGCCTACGACGTCCAGCGCGAGTTCGTGACGCTGCGCTTCGGGGGCGGCGTGATCGGCGGCTACAAGACAGGGCTCACCACCGCCGGAGCGCGGGCGCGCTTCGGGGCGAGCGAGCCGGTGGCGGGGGTGTTGCCACGCTTGGGTCGGCTCGAGGGGTCGCCGCGGATCGACACCGCGGGCTTTCGACGGCTGATCGTCGAGCTCGAGTTCGCGTTCGAGATCGGCGACCACGTGAATCGCGCGCTGGCGGACACGGACGCCGTGCGCAACGTGGTGAGCGCGCTGCGACCGGCCGTCGAGCTCCCCGACGTGGGGTTTCCGAGCCTCGAGGGGCTCCGGATGGTCGACCTCGTCGCGGCCAACGTCGCCGCATCCCACCTCCTGGTGGGGGACCCGGTGGCCCCCGATGCCGTCGACCTCCAGAGGATCGACGCGACCCTCGCCCGGGACGACCAGACGGTGATCGACTACCGGGGGGCCGAGAGCGAGCTCGACCCCTGGGAGGCGATCCGTTGGCTCATCAACGAGCGGCTCCGCCGCGACTGGCCGGTGCGCCGCGGACAGATCCTCATCGCCGGCTCGCTGGGGACACCGGTCCAGGGCGATGCGGGCGCGTACCGCGCGGACTTCGGAGCGCTCGGCGCGGTCGAATTCGTCATCGCGGACTGAGGCGCGCGAGCACCCGCGCGGACGGTGGAGCGCGCGCCGCGGTCGGCGTCGTCAGCGCGGAACGAAGGCGTGAGAGCACCTGTGCGGACGGTGGAGGCACACCGCGGTCGAGGGCGTCAGCGCGGAACGAAGGCGCGAGAGCACCCGCGCGGAGTCTGGAGCCCCCGGCCCGAGCGAGTTCACGGACACGGCGCCGCGCGTACGGCTTCACCGACCCGGGTCGAAGGCCGACAAGGGGGAGATGGCTCGCCCCGCCGCCCTCCTCCTGCTCCTCGCGCTCTGCGTTCCGCCCCAGGTGGCGCAGAGCGAGCCGCCGGTGTGGGCCGCCGGGCCGATGCGGATCGGGGTCGGTGACCGGCTGACGGTGCTGGCGGGGGGCGATTGGGTACCCCTGGCGACCCGGGCAGAACGCGCCGGGTTCCGCCCCGACTATCTCCAGATCTGGCTCACCCGCGGCTGGCGGGCTTCCTGGGTGCCGCGCGAGGGACTCCGCGATCTCGCCGAGCGCGGCATCACACCGGTCTTCGTCCACTACTTCTTCGGAGACGAGATCAGCCGCGAGCGCATCCTGGAGGAACGCGAGGAATGGCACGCGAGCTTGCGGCGGATGGCCCGCGTCGCGCGCCACGCCGGGGAGGCCCTCGTGGTGCTCGAGCCCGAGTTCAACATCGACCCACCCGCGGGCGAGACCGCGACCGTCGATTGGCCGGGCTTCGCCGAGGAAGTGCGCGCCGCGCTGCGGGTGGTTCGCGCGGAGGCACCGGGTCTCAAGGTGGGGATCTGCGCGGGCGACTTCTTCCCCGACCGGAACCTCGAGGTGCTCGACGCTATGGCGGACGAGCTCGACTTCCTGGCCTTTCAGGAGATGCGCGGCTCGACCGATCCGGTGGCCGGCCGCGTGGGGTATCTCCGCGTCGGCGCAGAGGCGGTGCGCTTCGCCCGCTACCTCCGCGAACGTTTTGGCAAGCCGATCCTGCTCGCCTATGTCGCCGTGTCGAGCCACGGCCGCGACTGGGAGAGGCGTCAACGCGACGCGATCCGCGACCTGGTCGCGGCCAGGGGGGCGCTCCGCGAGCAAGGCGTGTTCGGGGTGATCTACTTCCAGCTCCAGGACGACCCGGAGCACCGCGGCTATTTTGGCCCCGCCGAGCGGGCCTTCGGGCTGATCGATGCCCGCGGCCGGGCCAAGCCCGCCTTCAGCGAGTTTCTGCGCTTGCTGGAGCAGCCGGGCGCGTCGCCGGCGCGGCCAGATCGCAGCGCCAGGCCGACCAGACCTCACTGACGGTCTGCACGTCGATTCCGGTCTCTTGGATCAAGGCGATGCCGCGTTCGAAGTCGTCGGCGTTGTACTCGAGGGCGTGCCGCACGTCGCCTTCGACCAGGTGGTGGAACATCAGCACCACCCAGTGTCGGTGGGCGAGGGCGTCCTCGGCGATTGCGCGGAGGTCTTCTGGGGAGGTCTCGCCGCCCCGGACGTCGACCGCGCGAATGCGGTAGCGGTCGGCGGGCGGCAAGGTCTCGGGCCCGGCCCCCGCGACCCGCGCCGTCTCGAACACCCGCCGGGTGGCGGGGACGACGCGCTCGGGGTCGTGGCGACCCAGGGGATACGCGAGATGCCCGGCCCCCGTCTCGAACCCGTGGCTCACGAGGTAGTCGCGCACGGAGGCGAGGGTGGGCTCGAGGGTCGCGTCGTCGAACTCCGGCAGGGGCGTGGCGTGGTGCGCGGCGACGTCCCAGCCCAGATCCCGTAGCGTCCCGAGCCCGTCGAGATTGAGATACCCCGTATCGCCGATCTGCTCGGGCATGACGTAGGCGGTGCCCGGAAAGTCGCGCTCGGCCTTCGCCCGCCCGGCGATCGCCAGGTGCTCGGCGTAGCCGTCGTCGAAGGTGAAGCTCAAGACCCCCCGCTCGGGCTCGGGGAGCGCGGCGAGCCCGGCCCAGTCGACGACCACGGGGCCGCTCGTGTCGTCGCGCACCGCCCACGCCACCCAGCGGATCTGCGAGCGGTCGGGGGCGCCCACGCGCCTGGCGCGTCCGAAGCTGAGGGTCAACGGCAGCCATTCCCCCGGTTGGAGCGGATCGAAGAGCGGATCGGAGTAGAGCGGGATCTCGAAGACGAAGAAGTCGTTCCAGGCCCCACCCGAGCCGAGACGGATCTCCATACCACCGAGGCGCCCACTCCCCGCGAGGCGGAGCTGCATCGCGAGGAAGCGCCCCCGCAGGTCGACGGGTCGGGATGCGGCGTCCGCGCTGCGTGCGATCCCGAGGGTGCCGGCGCCGTCGGTGCGCGCCCGGACCCAGCTGTGGCCCTCGCGGGTGACCATTCCAAACCGGGTCGCGCCCGGCTCGGCGCCGAGCCCCGCCGGAAAGCCCAACGCGTGGAGCGGCTGGGCGTCGGGGCACGGGGCGGCGACGCCGATCGCCGGGAGCAGACACACGAGGAACGCGAACCAGGGGAGGGTCTTCATGGCGCGTCGGATGCCTCCCTGAGGTCCAGGTAGTAGGAGCGGCTCTCCGCGGCGGCGATCGAGCCGCTCTCGAGGGTCATCTCGAGTCCCGAGTCCGCGAGGGTCGCGTTCGGCGTGGCGAGCCCCCCCGGCCGCAAGCTCACCGCGGTTCGCTCGACCGCGACCGCCTCGACCCGGCGGTTCAGGTGCACCCGGAGCGCGAAGGGTGGGCTCGGGAGCTCGCCGCGATTCGAGATCGACAGCAGGTAGCGGGTGTTGGTGCGCCGTGCGACGCGAGCGTCGAGGTGGTGCTCTCCGTCGCCGGCCGCGTCGATCTCGGCGAAGGGCTCCTCGAGCAACCACGCCGTGCTGGCCCGCACCATCCGGGTCATCGTCGCCTGGACGTCGCTGCGGTCGAGGGCGACGTCGGGGCGCACCGCCCACCACACCACCCGACCGGCCCCGACCCGTCGTCGCCAGGCCGCGCCTTGACCAGCGGTCGCCGAGACGACACCGGACCCGGCCTCGCTCGCCGCGGGGTCGAAGCCGCCGGACCCGGCCTCGCTGGCCGCGGGGTCGAAGCCGCCGGACCCGGCCTCGCTGGCTGTTGCCCACACCACCTCCGCGTCGCCACTCGCACCGGCGAGGGCAAAGACGTTGTGGGCGCGGCGCAACGGGAGCCTGGCGTCGGCGGAGAATCCGGCCGCCAGGGGACCCGGGCGGGCGCGCAGCAGGGTCCACCGGTGGTCGCGCGCTGCGCGCAGCGGCTCGCCGACGACCGCGGTGAGCGCGACGGCGTGCTCGGCATTGCCGGTGTCACCGCAGCCGAAGAGCCCGAGCCGGCCCCCCGCTTCGACGAAGCCCCGCAGCCACTCGGCCTCGACGGCCCCCAGCGCGACGCCGTCGAGCAGCAGCAGATCGAAGGCGTTGCGGCTTTCGGCGACGAGGCGGTCCCGGGTGAGGAGCACGAGGTCGAAGCGGTCGTCGAAGCGCGCGCGCCAGCGCGCGGCCGAATGCAACCGCTCGGCTTCGTTTCCCGCGCTCCAGAGCGCGACTCGCCACGAGGGGGTGGGCTCGGCGACGAGTCCGAAGGAGAAGGGGCCCAGGGTGCTGCGCCACATCGCGATCGCGAGGAGCGCGCCGAGCCCCAGGAGCAGCGCTCCCGTCGCGGCGACCCGCGATCCGTAGAGCGGGGGCGTCGTCACGACTCGGGTCCGCCCCGCCCGCGCTCGCTGAGTTCTTCGGGCCAGTAGCGCCGGAAGAAGACCGGGCGCTCGGGCACGCGTTTGCGCCCCTTGCGGTCGCGCATCTTGAAGGCGAGGTAGGAGAGCGCCGCCAGCGCGATCGTGACGATCGTCGCGACCACGATCACCGAGGACAGAATCGGAATCAGATCCACCCTAGATCCTCCCCAGGCGGTTCAGCTTGCCCCACTCCATCCGGACTCCGAAGAGCTCTTCGAAGCTGGCGAGCAGCTTGGCCACGTCGATCATCAGCGAGAAGAAGGCGCGATACGCGACGGCGTAGGGGACGAGCCCGAGCTCCTCCTCCTCCACCGCGATGCAGTAGAGCGCCGCGGCCAGATCGAGCACCGTGAGCTGTCCGAACCAGAGCACCAGCGGGAGCGCGGTGCCGAAGTGCAGCGCGACGTAGACGAAGAGCACGTTGCCGAACACGTTCATGATCGGCCACGCGATGCCCTCGAAGATCATGTACCAGAGCGTCATCGTGAGCCGCGGCGTCTTCCACACCACGAAGAAGGCGCGGCGGTGCTTCCGAATCGCCTGCAGGATGCCCCGGGTCCAGCGGTAGCGTTGCTTGAGCAGGTCGAGGGCCGCCTCGGGCGCCTCGGTGTAGGCGATCGCGCCGGGCTCGTAGCAGACCTTCCAGCCCAGCGAGAGCAGCTTGAGGGTGAGGTCGCAGTCCTCGGCGAAGGTGTCGTGGTCGTAGCCACCGAGATCCTGCAGGGCGCTCTTGCGAAAGACCCCGATCGGTCCCGGGATGATGTTCACCGTGCGGAAGAACCCCTGGGCCTTGCGCACCATGTTGAGACCCTCGATGTACTCGAGGGCCTGGAGCCGGCTCCACAGGTTGCTGCGGTTGATCACCTTGACGTTGCCCGCGACCGCCGCGACCTCGTCGTTCGCGAGGTGACGGATCGCCTTGCGCAGGGTCTCGGGGTGGAGGGTCGAGTCGCCGTCCATACACAGGACGAAGTCGCCGCGGGCCTCCCGGATCCCGGTGTTGAGCGCGTTGGCCTTGCCCGCGTTCTGTTTGCGGATCACGCGCACGGTGGCGCGCCCGTGCTCGCCCTCGAAGGCCCGGGCCTTGATCGAGGTGTCGTCGGAGGAGCCGTCATCGATCACCAGGATCTCGTAGCGGGGGTAGTCGAGCTGGAGGAGCGAGCGGATCGAGCCCTGGATCACGGCCCCCTCGTTGTAGGCCGGCACCAGCACACTGATCATCGGGGTGAAGTGGGGGTCGCTGTCCTGGAGGATCTGCTCCTCGAGGTGGGCGAGGTACGAGAACCAGAGCAGCGCGAAGTAGCGGGCGATCAGGAGCAGGAGGAAGGCCAGCAACGCCAGCACCGACGCCTGCACGAACGTCCCGGTGAGATCGAAGCGCGCCCGCAACATCAGGTCGTAGAAGCTGTAGGAGAGACCCAGCAGCAGCGAGGTCGAGATCACGAAGATCCCGGTGTATGCGAGGGTGGAGCGCCCGCCCACTCAGAAGCTCCGGCTGATCGACGCGGTGAAGAAGTGCGAGCGGTAGACGTTGTCGCGACGGCTCTGGCCAAAGGTCCCCCCGACCTCGAAGGCCCAGCGACGCCACTCCCACCACAGGTACGATCCGGTGCGGAACTGGAAGCCGTCGCTCGTGCGCCCGGCTTCCCGGGAGATCCCGTAGCCGGCCGCCGCCTCGATCCGCGCGCGGGTGTGGAACCAGAGCGGTTGCACGTAGGTCACGCCGATCTCGTTGTCGACGTCGAGGTCGGGGTCGTAGTAGACGTCGGTGTCGTCGCTGTAACGCAGCGCCGAGGAGGCGAGGTGGACGCGCAGCTCGCGGTCTTCGAGGGGCTTGTAGTCGAGGGAGAGGTCGCCGCGCAGCCTGCCGTTCGAGTCGCTGAGCCACCCGCCCGAGACCCGGCCCCAGACCTCGAAGCCGGCCGGGAGCCCGTGCCACAACGACAGGGCGAGGTCGTTGCGACGCACGCCTTCGAGCGCCGCCTCGAAGGAGGCGAGGGGGCGCGCCGCCCCGCCGTGTTCGTACGCGAGGGTCACGCTCGCGCGCTCGCTCGGGGTGAAGCGGAGCTCGGCGTTCGCGATGACCTGGTCCGGGGCGTCGTCCCAGGCCTCGTGCCCGATCCTGGCGATCGCGAGCCAGCTCGGCCCGAAGTGGCGTTCGACCCCGAAGCGGTACGCCGCGCCGTCGAGGCTGCGCTGGTCGCGCCCGCCACCCGCGAGGTCGATCTCGCCCTCGGTGCGCCAGTACGAAACCTCCCCGGTCACCCGGGTGCGCAGATCGAGGTAGGTGGTGCCCTCCGCGTCGACGCTCTGGAACCGGAAGCCGTCGTTGTCGCTGCGCCGGGCGACGCGGCTGCGGACCTGGGGTCGGTAGAGCGCGTGGAGCCCCTCCCACTCCGAGCGGGCGTCGCGGTCCTCTTCGAACTCGAGGCCGACCGCGCCTACGTGCGCGCCCTCGAGTTC
>JANQRO010000165.1 GCA_028284525.1 Myxococcota bacterium
GAGGCGATCAGGGCCTCGTAGGCTTCCGCCCGCTCGGGCCCCTCGAGGCCACCGATCGCTTCGTTCCACGCGCGCTGGGCATCGTCCCGCAGCGCCAGGGCCGAGAGCGCCCGGGCGCGGCCGACCAGCGCCGTGGAGAGCCCGGGGGCTTCGCGCAACACCGCTTCGTAGGCCTCGACGGCCCGGGCCGGGTCGGCGCCCGCCCCGAGGCAGAGCTCTCCCACCTCGAGAAGGAGTCGCACTCGGCGCTCACCGTGCGCGCGCTGCGCCTCCTGTTCGAGCAGCCCGACGGCGCCTTCGGTGTCGCCGCGGGAGACCGAGAGCTGTCGCAGCCGCCGCCTCGCTGGCTCGAGCTCGGCGTCGAGCCCCAGCGCTTCGCGGTAGCACTCGCTCGCGCGGTCGAGGTTCCCGAACCCTTCCTCGAGCGCCTGCCCAAAGCGAAAGAGCACACCAGCGCGCTCGCGGGGCGCGTCGTCGGGATCGATCGCGGCGACGCGCAGCTCGTAGACACGGGCCAGCTCTTCCCAGGAACCCTCGAGGAAGTAGTGCTCCTCGAGTGCCTGGAAGGCGCGGGCATCGGACGGGTCCGCCTCGAATCGCTCGCGTTGAGAGTCCAACCTGCTCGCCACGTCGCCGGGCCTCCGCGCTCCACCCGCTCGCAGGGTGGCGGCGCAACTCAACCAGCTGTCTGGGTTTTTCCATCGACCATCGAAGCTCGGGTCTTGAAGCCTTTCCGGGCGCTTTGATAGGGTTGCGGGGCACCGCGAGGGGTCGCCTACGGGCTCGACGCCCCGGCGCCGGGCCGCTCGGCCCGCGCCGGCCGACTCCGAGGAAGCCACCACGTCCATCCGCCGCGAAGACGACGCCAATCGGAGCCGACCTTGGCGCATCCTCCGCGAGGGACCGACCCTCGGGGGAACGCGCGCCCGAGACGTGGTGAAATCACTTCAGTCCACGTGGCGTCACCGACGCGCCGAGGCCCAGGCGCTCTCGGCGCCGGAGCGGCAGCGGCGTCGCCGCGAGATCTGGCTCTCGGTGCTGCTGGTCGGCGTCATCGCCGCGGCGGTGTGGGGCGAGCGGTGGATCTCGACGCCTCGCGAGGCGCTCTCGGGCAGCGGCGGCGTGCTCTTCGTTCTGCTGAACGCGCTGATCGTCTTCCTGATCTTCCTGCTCGTCTACCTGGTCAGCCGCAACCTCGTGAAGCTCGTCTTCGAGCGACGCCAGGGGATCCTGGGCTCGCGGTTGAACCTCAAGTTCGTGGTCGCCTTCGGGATCCTCGCGACGGTGCCGACGGCGGTGCTCTTCCTCGTGTCGTCGTCGATCGTGAGCCAGTCGATCGACACGTGGTTCTCGCTGCGCATCGATCGCACCCTCGACGAGTCGCGCCGGGTGGGCGAGCTCTACTATCAGAGCGCGGCGGAGGACGCGTTGCGCGCCGGCGGTCGAATCGCCGACCAGATCCGCGACGGCCGGCTGCTGCGGGAGGATCAGAGCGAAGCCCTGGAGGCGCTGGTCGCGACGCGGCAGCGCGACTACGACCTCGGCGTCGTGCAGATCTTCAGCGCGACGGGCGAGGAGCTGATCGCCTCGATCAACCCCGACGTCGCCGCGACCCACTTCTCGAGCGCCGCGGGGGAGCTGGTCGCCGACGCCCTGGCCGGTCACCGCCAGGCCCGTGTCGAGCCGAGTGCCGGCGGTCGCGTCGTGCGCGCCGCCGTCCCGATCGCGTCGACCTTCCGCAGCGACGACGCGGTCGGTGCGGTGGTGGTGAACGTGCCCACCCCCGCCGCCCTGGCGGCGAGCCTGCGCGCCATCCAGACCGCCCACGACGACTACCGGCGGATCCAACCGAGCGCGGGGGACATCGAGCGGGCCTACATCTTCGAGCTGCTGCTCTTCTCGCTGGTGGTGCTGCTCTTCGCCGTGTGGTGGGGCTTCCGTCTCGCGAAGGGCGTCACGACACCGATCCGCGCCCTGGCCGAGGGCACCGCGGAGGTCGCACGCGGGAACCTCGACGTGAACGTCCGCGCCGAATCGAACGACGAGGTGGGTCTCCTGGTCGACTCCTTCAACCGCATGACCCACGACCTCAAGGACGCCCGAACCGTGCTCGAGCACACCAACGCCGAGCTCGAACGCCGCCGCAGCTACATGGAGATCGTGCTGCGCAATACCGGGGCGGGGGTGCTCTCCCTCGACGCCGACGGACGGATCCACACGATCAACCCCTCGGCTCAACGTCTGCTCGGGATCCCGCCGGGGTCGGGGCTCGTGGGGGCGCGCCTCGAAGACGTGCTCGTGGCGCCTGGTCAACGGGCGATCCCCGAGCTCGTCGAGCGGTTGCGTCCGGGGTTGCGCGAGAGCATCCGGCGCCAGGTGCAGCTCCCCGCCGGCGAGCTCGACGACGCCCTCACCCTGCTCGTCACGGTGACCCTCCTCAAGGGCGAGGACGGCGAGCTCCTCGGCCGCGTCGTCGTCCTCGACGACCACTCCCAGTGGGTGAAGGTGCAGCGCATGGAGGCGTGGCAGGAGGTGGCGCGGCGGATCGCCCACGAGATCAAGAACCCGCTCACGCCGATCCAGCTCTCTGCCCAGCGGTTGCGGCGGCGCTTCGGCGCGCGGATCGGGGAGTCGGAGGACGGCCGGGTCTTCGAGGAGTGCGTGGGGACGATCAGCCGTCAGGTGGACGGGCTCAAGATCCTGGTGAACGAGTTCTCCAACTTCGCGCGCCTGCCCGAGGCAGACCCCAAGCCCAACGATCTCAACGCCCTGATCGGCGAGGTCTCGACCCACTACGCCGGGAGCGGCGTGGAGATCCTCCGCGACCTCGACCCGGCGATGCCCCCCATCGAGATCGACGCCGAGCAGATCACCCGGGTGCTCACGAACCTCCTCGACAACGGGCTCGCGGCGCTGCGCGCCCGGGACGAGGCGGGCGTCGGGGCCGGGGCCGAGGGCGCCGAAGAGCCCCTCCGGATCGAGCTCCGCAGCGGCTACGACCCGGTGCTGCGGATCGCGCGCATCGAGGTCGCCGACAACGGAGTGGGGATCCCGCCCGAAGACCGCCGGCGGATCTTCGAGCCCTACTTCTCGACCAAGGAGCAGGGGAGCGGACTGGGGCTGGCCATCGTCTCGCGGATCGTCGCCGACCATCGCGGTTACATCCGCGCCCAGGACGTCGACCCCCACGGCACCCGTTTCGTGATCGAGCTGCCGGCGCCCGCCCCCGAACGGCGCGCGACGCCGCCGGCGGCGCAGTCGGGCGCGAGCGCGGCGGCACTGTGAAGCGGGTCCTGATCGTCGACGACGAGGAGAGCATCCGCCGCTCCCTGGGTGGACTGCTCGGGGACGAGGGCTTCGTCACCGGGGCCGCGGGGGACGGCGACACCGCGGTCGCGATGCTCGGCGACGACGCCGCCGTCGACGCGGTGCTCCTCGACATCGCGATGCCCGGTCGCGACGGACTCTCGGTGCTCGAGGAGGTCCGCGAGCGCTGGCCGGCGCTGCCGGTCGTCATGATGAGCGGACACGGCACGATCGAGACCGCCGTCCGCGCCACCCAGCTCGGCGCCTTCGACTTCATCGAGAAGCCGCTCTCGGCCGACAAGCTCCTCCTCACCCTCGAGCACGCGCTCGAGCGCGAGCGACTGCGCAGGGAGAATCGGCGTCTGCGCAGCCACGCGCTGCGCGCCCACGAGATCCTGGGCACCTCCGAGTCCCTCCAGCGGCTCAAACGCGAGATCGCCCAGGCGGCACCGACCTCGGGCTGGGTGTTGATCCACGGCGAGAACGGGACCGGGAAGGAGCTGGTCGCGCGCCAGATCCACCTGCAGAGCCGCCGCGCCGATCAGCCCTTCGTCGACGTGAACTGCGCCGCCATTCCCGAAGAGCTGATCGAGTCGGAGCTCTTCGGCCACGAGAA
>JANQRO010000178.1 GCA_028284525.1 Myxococcota bacterium
CGTCGACCCGTGTCCACAGCTCGAGCTCCAGGCCGGGATCTGGCGCTACGCGGCCGGTGACACCGGACAGCGTCACCGCGCCGACGCCCGGGTCGCCACCGGGATGCGCCACACTCTGGCCCTCGCCGTCGATCCCGCGACCGGCGAGCTCTGGGGCGCGGTCAACGGGCGCGATCAGCTCGCCGGTCTCTGGGGCTTCTCCGACGCCGACAGCGCCGAGCGACCGGCGGAGGAGCTCGCGCGGATCACGCCGGGTCTCGATCTCGGGTGGCCCTATTGCTTCCACGACGGCATCGCGGGCCGCAAGGTGCTGGCTCCCGAGTACGGCGGGGACGGCGAGGAGGTCGGCCGCTGCGCCGCCGCCGCCGCGCCCGACCTCTCCTACCCGGCGCACTGGGCGCCGATGGCGCTCGTCTTCTACGACGGCGACGCCTTTCCCGAGCGCTACCGGGGCGGGCTCTTCGCCGCCTTCCGAGGCTCGTGGAACCGCGCGCCGTTCCCGCAGGAGGGATTCCGGGTCACCTTCTCGCCTTTCGCCGAAGGGGGGCCCACGGGAGCGATCGAGACCTTCGCGATCGGCGCCGAGGCCCCGACGGCGCTGCGGATGACCGGGCTCGCGCTCGGCCCCGACGGATCGCTCTACCTCGCCGCCGACGCCAACGGGCGGATCTGGAGGGTCCTGCCCCGACGCGCGGCGCCCTAGGCGGGTATGACGCGCGTCACGGTCGGCGCCGATGGGCGTCAGGGGTCAGGTGCTACGGTTGCGTCGCGTCCCGCTCGGGGTCCACGTCCTGGGCGGGCACGCCTCGACTACTCAGCCGCGAGCGAGACCCCAGCACCATGGCCAGCACAGACACCACCACCTCCGACGAGACCTTCGACGTCCTCATCATCGGGGCGGGCATCGCCGGGATGTACCAGCTCTACAAACTCCGCCAGCAGGGCCTGCGCGTGCGGGTCTACGAGACCGGCACCGACGTCGGCGGCACCTGGTACTGGAATCGCTACCCCGGCGCCCGCTTCGACTCCGAGAGCTACACCTACGGCTACTCGTTCTCGGAGGAGCTCTTGCAGGAGTGGGACTGGAGCGAGCACTTCTCGCCCCAGCCCGAGACGCTCCGCTACCTGCAGTACGTGGCCGACAAGTTCGATCTCCGCAAGGACATCGTCTTCCGCACCCGGATCGCCGCGGCCCACTGGGACGAGGAGGCCGGGCAGTGGGAGGTGGTGCCCGAAACCGGACCCCGCGCCCGGGCCAAATACCTCGTGACGGCGGTGGGGGAGCTCTCGGCGACCCAGCTCCCCGCGATCGAGGGCATCGAGAGCTTCGAGGGTGAGTGGCACCACACCTCCCAGTGGCCCAAGGAGCCCGTCGACTTCGCGGGCAAACGCGTGGGCGTGATCGGTACCGGAGCCACCGGGGTCCAGGTGATCCAGACCATCGCGCCCCTGGTGGGGCATCTCACCGTCTTCCAGCGTACGCCGAACTACTGCTGCCCGCTGCGCAACGGCCCGGTGAGCGCCGAGGAGATGGCGGAGATCAAGGCCGGCTACGCCGAGCTCTTCCCGCGACTCAAGAAGACCTTCGCCGGGTTCATCCACGAGTTCGACGAGCGCTCGGCCCTCGAGGTGAGCGACGAGGAGCGCCTCGCGAAGTTCGAAGAGGAGTGGGCCAAGCCGGGCTTTGGCAAGTGGCTGGGGACCTTCCACGACATCCTCACCGACCTCGACGCCAACGCGACGATCACCGAGTTCGTGAAGGAGAAGATCCGCGAGCGCGTCGACGACCCTGCGGTGGCCGAGAAGCTGATTCCCAAGGACCACCCCTTCGGCACCAAGCGGGTGCCCCTCGAATCGGGCTACTACGAGGTCTTCAACCGGGACAACGTGCTCCTGGTGGACGTCCGCGAGGACCCGATCGAGCGCATCACGCCGCGAGGCGTGAAGACCGGCGGGGCCGAGTACGAGCTCGATATGCTGATCTACGCCACCGGCTTCGACACCGTGACGGGACCCCTCAACCGCATCGACATCCGCGGGGTGAACGGTCAGTCGCTCAAAGAGAAGTGGGCCGATGGGCCGCGCAACTATCTGGGCTTTCAGAGCCACGGCTTCCCCAACATCTTCACCCTCGTCGGACCCCACAACGGTTCGACCTTCTGCAACCTGCCGCGTTGCATCGAGCAGAACGTCGAGTGGGTGGATGAGTGCATTCGCTACATGGAGGCCGAGGGGCTCCGGCGTATCGAGGCCACCGTCGAGGCGGAGGAGGCGTGGAACGACCACGTCCAGGAGGGCGTCAACGAGACGCTGCTTCCGATGGGCAATTCCTGGTTCTTCGGCGCCAACACCCCGGGCAAGACGGTGACCTTCCTGATGTACGCCAACGGGATGCCCACCTACCGGGAGCGCTGCGACCACGTGGCGCAACACGGCTACGAAGGCTTCGTCCTGAGCTGAGGCGAAGGCCGGTGCGGAGGACGACCATGGAGAGCATGGAGTGGGCGCGCAGCGCCCGGTGGGCAGCGGCGACCGGGGTCGCCGTCCTGATCTGTGCGGCGGGCTCCTCGGCGGCGGACAACGAGGTCGTCGAGACGACCACCGGGAGCGTGTTCGAGCGCGGCGCCGACCTCCTGCGCAGCAACAAGGTGCGGCCGCGCCTCGACTTCAGCTCGCGGGGGATGATCGAAGGCGACTTTGGCGACGCCGACGTCAGCTGGGTGCGCTCGGGCGGCGCGATGTCGATCGCGGTCCCGCTCTCGGAGAAGTTCGCCCTCGTGCCGCGGATTTCGGGACAGTCGGTGAACTGGAGCTTCGACGGCGACAACCGCTTTCTCGACACCGGCAAGACCAGCGGGCGGCCCTTCGACGATCTGATCCAGCTCGCGATCCGCGTCGACGGCCGGTACAAGGTCAACGAGCGGTGGGCGGCGGTGGGGAGCGTCTCGCTCGCCTCGAGCATCGAGGACGGCGCCGACCTCGACGACGGCTCGCGCTGGGGCGGAAGCCTCGGCGCCGCCTACACGCGCGAGAACTACCGCGTGATGCTGGGGGTCGGGCTCCGCGAGAAGATGATCCGCAACAGCATCTCGGTCGCGCCGATCTTCTACGGCATGTGGCGCCCCAACGAGTGGCTGCGCATCGAGACCGAGGGGATGGGGCTGCGCGCCACCGCGCGGGTGGCCCACGGATGGCGACTCTTCACCTTTGGCGGGGTGAGCTCCGAGCGCTACCGCCTCGACGACCGCAAGGACGGCCCGAACGGCGTGCGCGCCGGAACCCTCCGCGACCGCCGGATCCGCGCCGGCGTGGGCGCGCAGTGGCGCGCGAGCGAGATGTTCCGTTTCGAGTTCGACGCCGGCGCCATCGCCTGGCAACAGCTCCGGGTCCACACCCAGGACAACGACGAGTTCGACACCGAGACGATGGACGACCCGGCGGCCTTCCTGTCGCTGCGGGCGCAGGTGCGCTTCTAGGGCCGCGTCGGCGCCCCGCCCGACGCGACCTCGTGCCAGAAACGATCCATCGCCGCGGTCGTCTGCGCCGGCTCCTCCCAGTGCGGGAGCCCGCGGGTGGGTCGGATGCGCTCCGCACGCCAGTTGGGCCGCCCCGACACCAGCTCCGGCAGCCGCTCGAACGAGATGTTGGGGTCTTCGTCGTAGAGCACCAGCGCGGGAATCTCGAGGGGCTCGTAGAGCGTTCGGAGCGCGTCGCGTGTGAAGAGGCCGAAGGAGAGGAAGGCGAACGGCGCGAATTTGGCGCCCGGCTGACGGGCGGTCTGGTGGGCGTACTCGACCATCTCCGCCGGCGGCTTGCCATCGAAGTGGAGACCCAGGAAGTAGCGGAGGCTCGGGCGCGAAGTGAGCAGCGCGAAGAGCGCGTCGGAGAGGACGGGAGCGCCGAGCACCCTGCCGATCCGCCGGCCCGCGCTCGAATCCGGGAGCGCCCGTCGACCGAGCCCCGTCGGCGAGACCAGGACGAGGGACGCGACACCCTCCGGTCGTTGCAGCGCCGCCGCCGCGGCGAACTCGGCGGCGAGGGACAGGGCCACGACGTCGGCGGGTTGCGCGACCCGCTCGGTGAGCAGCGCGTTCACCGCGGCGGCGTAGAGCGCGGGGGTGTAGACACGATCGCCACGCGCGGAGCCGCCAAAGCCGGGCAGGTCGATCGCGTAGACGGGACGCTTCGTGCGGTAGTGCTCGAAGAGCGGCTTCACCTCGTAGGCGCTCGAGGCCGCGTTCACGCTGTGGACCAGCACGAGCGGGCGCCCGGGGCCCTCCGCGTCGACGTAGTAGCCGAGGCGACCGGCGTGTTCGCTCTCGAACTCCTCGCGCGGAGCGTCGAGCGCACTCTCGAGCGTCATTGGCTACCCGTCCCCAGATTCCCAGACGCCCAACACGGACGGTGGTGGCCGGTCGTGGCTGGGCTCGCGGCGCCCGCCGACGGCCTCCCGCTGGGCGAACGGCCGCAAGGTACCACGACCGCGGGCCGCCCCTAGCGCGGGCGCGCGAACACCGCGTGATCGCCGAGCTCCTGTCCTTCGAGACCCACCCGGAGCACCCGCTCGTAGAAGTCGCGCAGCGTCTCGTTGCCAAAGGACGGCGTGGCGTCCGGATCGTAGCGACCCGTCCGCTCGTTCCACACGAGCATCGATTCGGTGGCGTAGAAGCGGCCGATCCGCGCCAGCTCGGCGGTGGCGCGCAGTCGAGGGAGCACACGCGCGGCGAGGGAGAGCGTCGTCACCGCCATCCCGAGCGCCGCGACGGGCACGCGTCGGAAGCGTGGCACACGTCCGGTCAGCTCGAAGAGCAGCTCGCCCTGTTGGCGCGGCGTGATGGCGTCTCCCGGCCCTCCGACCGGCAGCACCGCGCGTTCCCTGCCGGGGTCGACGAGACAGTCGGCGAGATAGCGCGCCAGGTCCGCTTCGCCGATGGGTTTGCAGGAGGTGAGCGCACCGTCGCCGAAGACCGTGAACGGCCGGCCGCGCTTCACAGCCTCGATCTGACCGGACAGGGATTTGAAGAAGGCCGTCGGACGCACGATCGAGTAGGCAAGCCCGGAGTCGACGAGCTCCGCTTCGAAGCGGAGCTTCGCGTGCTGGAACGGGAGCTGTGGCTTTTGGACGCAGATCGCCGACAGCAGGACGAAGTGGGCGACGCCCGCGTCGGGGCAGGCCGCGAGCAGCTGCCGGTGCGCGCGGTAGTCGATCCGCCACGCATCGTCGGGGTGACCGGTGCGGGATGCGAGACACGAGACGACGGCGTCGAAGCGCTCGCCG
>JANQRO010000180.1 GCA_028284525.1 Myxococcota bacterium
ATCGACTCGAGGTAGTCGACGAGGGCGTCGAGGTGCACCGCCACCTCGGCCTCCTCGGCCGGCTCGGGGGGCGCTGCCCAGAACTCCCCCCAACGCGGCATCTCCGGGCCTCCGTGCCCGGGCCGACCCGCGCGTCCGTCGATCGTGCGACGGACCGCCTCGCGGTCGAACTCCCCGTAGCGATCGGTGATGCGCGTGAGATCGGCCGGGATGGAGATCAACCCCCTCGCGAGGGGTCCATCCCCGGTCGCGTCCTGCCCGTGACACGCGCTGCAATGCTCCGCGAAGAGCGTCGCGCCGCGCGCGACGGGGTCGCCCGCCCCGCCGCCCGGCGTCTCCGGTTCACGGCACCCCGCGAGCACCGCGAGCCAGACGAGAGCGACCGCCACCCTTCGACCTTGCGCCCGCGTCGCCGCCTCCGCGCAACGCGCCCGCGCAACAACCGTCGACCACACCATCCACTGGACCCTCCCAGCCCGGGAACTCCGCAAGCGCCGTGCCAAACCGTGGCCGCGGAGCCGTCCACTGCGCGCGGGACCGCGACCTTTTGTCGCGGGCGGGCGCGTTGGCTGAGGCGAATCGACCCAGGGAGGGCTCGGTCATCGCCGGGCAGTCGAGCGCGAGCCCATGTCTCCTCGGCGGCGGTGGCCGTGACACCATCGCCCCGCGATACGATCCACCCCAGGGAGGACCTCTCGTGGACGTCATGGAACTCGGGGCGATCGGGGAGCTGGTGGGCGGTGTCGCGGTGATCGCGACCCTCGTCTACCTCGCCGCCCAGATCCGACAGAACACCAGAATGATGCAGACGACCTCCGGACAAGCGATGTCGGAGCAGGTAGAGCGGTTCACGGAGTGGCTCGTCGAGAACGAGCAGGCCCGGGAGCTCTGGGCGCTCGCGGTCGGGTGGGGGCGCGATCACCCGGGCTCGCTCGGCAATCCCGCCGGTCACTCCACGGATGCCCTCTCCCGCTTTCATCTCGTGATGTACCGGGCGGCGAACGCCAGTTTCAGCCAGTACGAGCTGTGGCGCGCCGGCCACCTCGGCAGCCCACAATTCGACCAGCTGAAATCCCTCGTACACATCTACTCGACCACACCAGCCGCCATCGACTGGTGGGAGAATCAGGCGCCCAGCCTCTTCGACGTCGACTTCCTTCGCTTTGTCCGTGCGACCCGTAAAGAATACGACCGTCGGGAGGGCGCCTAGCCATGGACCTCGCTCGGCTCGCTAGCCTGGGAGAGTTCGTCGGTGGCGTCGTGGCTCGCATCCTGCGAGACGACACGGTGCAGGCGAACCCCCCGATGCGAATGGTCGGACCCTGAGCCGGGAGGCGCCGTGGACTTCGCCCATCGTGTCGCCGTGGCGCCTCCGCGTGCCGTCTCCTGGCGGATGAGCCAGGCGCTCTGGAGACAGAGGGCTCGGACGCCGCTCTGTCCGCCGACTCCCCGGCTCGATGGGCGCGTCGCGTTGGTGACGGGCGGAGCGCGTGGCATTGGAGCGGAGATCAGCCGCGGGTTGATCGAACGCGGCGCGACGGTGATCTCGGCCTCCCGGAGCCGGCCCGACGACGCGTCGGTGACGGAGACGGGACGCGATCGGTCGGCACTCGTGTCGGCACATCTCGATCTGGGGGATCTCGCGAGCGTTGCGCCCGCCCTCGACGAGAT
>JANQRO010000530.1 GCA_028284525.1 Myxococcota bacterium
GAAGAGCTCCTCGTTGCCGAGTCGGCGGCGGAAGCGCTCGAGCGCTTCCTCGCGGGACACGATCTCCACCGACGCCACCCCCTCGACGCCGGCCACCTGCTCCGCCAGGCGACGCCCGTCGGCCAGCTCGGCGTCGGCCCGGAGAAAGGCCGTCACGCGGAGTTCGTCGCCGAACTCTTCGAGGAGCGCGCTCATGTTGCCAATCGCCACCCACAAGGCGCCCACCGGCACCAGCGCGATCGCGATGGTGGCGACCGCCGCCAGGCTGGTGAGCGGATTTGCCCAGAGCCCGCGCAGCGCGGTCCGGGCGAAGTACTCGAGCCGGTGGAGCACGCTCACGGCGACTCCGGACGGTCGTCGGTGAGCTTGCCGGCCTCGAGGTGCAGGGTGCGGCGCCGATAGCGCTCGAGGATGGTCGGATCGTGGGTGGCGACGAGCACGGTCGTGCCCCGCGACGCGGCGCCGGCGACGAGGTCCATGATCTCGAGGCTCAGCTCGGCGTCGAGGTTCCCGGTGGGCTCGTCGGCGAGGAGCAGCGCCGGCTCGTTCACCAGCGCGCGCGCCAGAGCGACCCGCTGTTGCTCGCCCCCCGAGAGGCTCGCGGGATAGTGGAACCGGCGGTGTTGGAGCCCGACGCGCTTCAGCATCGCGAAGACCTTCGAGCGCGCCTCGCGCCGCGACGCGCCGACCACACGCAACGCGAGCCCCACGTTCTCCTCGACGGTGCGCTGGGGGATCAGCTTGAAGTCCTGGAACACCACCCCCACCCGGCGTCGCAGGGCGGGAATACCGCGCTCGCCGAGCCGGGTGACGTTGCGGCCGAGCACCAGGATCTGCCCCTCGCTCGGCCGCTCGGCGGCGAAGAGGAGCTTCATCAATGTGGTCTTCCCGGCGCCGCTCGGACCGGTGAGGAAGACCATCTCCCCCTTGGTGATCTCGATGGAGACGTCGCGCAGGGCGAAGCTCCCCGCCGCGTAGGACTTCGAGACGTGGAAGAGCCGGACGATTGCGTCGGATTGGGTGCGTTCGGTGTCGGCGCTCACCGGGCGCCCGGCGGGCGGGGCCCGCGCTCGGCGAGGTAGTCGAGCACCAGCTCGTCGAGCGGCGCGTCGGCGGCCGGCGCCTTGCGCCGGCGAGGCGGAGCGGGCGCGGCCTCGCGAGCCGACTCCGCCGGCTCGAGCTCGGGGTGGGTGCTCCCGGCGTCGGTCGCCTCGGCCACCTCCTGGAAGATCGCGTCGCCGAGGCGGGCCTCGATCTCGTCGTCGAGGGCGCCGGCGCGGAGACGCTCGAGCATGCCGAGGTGCTGCGTCTCCATCCGCTGCTTCACGGCGTCGGCCATCTCGTCGTTGTCGACCAGCTCGGCGTAGCTCTGCTTGTCGGACGCGAGGATCGTCCCCTCGTAGAAGAGATGGGTGATGACGTGGGGGTTCGCGCGACCGCTGTCTTCGGTCTGCACGTGGAACAACGTTCCGCGATGTCGGACGTTGGTGTTGAAGCCGGAGCGCATTGGCCCCTCCCCCGGTGGTCCAGCGCTGCGAACGCGGCGGCCCCGCGCAGTCTGCGAAAGCACAACCGAGGCCGCAACGGCGCGACCGCTTTCCCGAACCCATCGGCGGTGCCGCGGCCTGGCCTGAGGCGAGGAGCGACGGGCCCCCGGGGTTCACCGGGGGCCCGTCTGGGCGGCGGCGCGAGATCGGAGGGGGAATCGCACCGCCGGAGGGCGCTTGGGTCGACGCGTCGCTAGCGACCCGAGGAGCGGCCGGGGCCCCGACCGATGGCTGCGCAGCGCCGGCGCGCACCCAACGCCACGAGGCCGAGGCCACAGAGCACGGCCGCGCCGGGCTCTGGCACCGTCGACGGTGACGGGGCCGGGCCCCCGTCGGCGAGGAAGGACGCGAGACCCGGGGTCGGCGCATCCAGCACGACGAAGTCGGCGCCGTTGTCGTCGCTGTCCTGGTCGGCGTAGCGACGCGCCAGGCTCGTCCCCGGCGGCCCTTCCAGCGCGGGTGTTCCCTCGCCGGCAAAGGTGTCCCCCGGGCCGAACTCGCCAAACCCGACCGCGTCGAGCAGCGCTCCGTCCGCATCGACGAGTTGGAGGGAATCCGGGCCGTTCTGGATGTCGAAGTTCTCGAGATGATCCGCCGCGGGCACCTCGGTGCCGCCGTCGGGGCCGCGGTCGGCCACCACGTAGACACGGTCGGCCGGAATCGCACCGGCCAGCGCGATCGTCGTCGCGACCTCTCCGTTTGCGCCGTTGATCACCATCAGCGACCAGCCGTCGAGGACCTGGCCCGCCGGCCCCGCGAGCTCGACGAAGCCAAACCCGTTGTCGCTCCCGGGTGCGTCGTAGAGGAACTCCGAGATCAGGGTGGCCTCCGCCGGCGCCGCGAGGCCCAGCCATCCCACCAACGCCATCGTCCACACCGCCGTCCTCGAGTTCCGCATCGCAGGTCTCCCACGGGTCCGTGAAGTGAGACCCGGAACCGGAGCAACCGGCGTGCCGACACGAAACGGCGCGTGCGCGCCTGGGGGGCGCTGTGTGTGAACGGCCGGTCCGATCGCGCGGTCGACGGGCGGTCACCTCGCAACGCCGCCACCGCCGTGCGCAACTCGTGCGCAACACCGAAGTGCGTCACGAGTACGTGACCGCCAAGCGTCGCCGGCTACCCTCCCGGCCAGCCTTCCGTCCCCCTCCTTCCCGCCGCGCTCAGGGCGGGACATCGAGAGTTCGGTCCATGGACATTGTGGATACCCAACGCGACGGCGACGAGCGGCAAGGCCGCGAGCCGGTCCAGCGCTGCATCAGCTGTCTGGCGCCCTTCCTCCCCTACACCAGCACGGTGCGCGGCCTGAAGGGTATGTGTCTGGAGTGCCGTCTGCGCACGCCGCGTCCGGAAAAGATCCATTGTCGCGACTGCGGCGCGGTGCTGCGTCTCGCACGACGCGGGCGCCCGCGGCTGCGCTGCGACTACTGCGACCGCGAGGTGCGCTCGGCGCGCAAACGCCGGGAGCGCGCCGCCTCGCGCGCCGCCACCGGCTAGTCGCCCGCGCCAGCGCGCACCGTGCGGCGTCCCGCTCTCGGGCGCCTACCTCGACGCCGGCGCACACGCGTCGACCGCCCGGGAGAACCATCCTTCGGTCCAGCCGTCGAGTCCGGCGGCGAAACGCGCGGCGTCGTGGGACAAGTCGTCGCGAAGCGCGCGCTCGCGGTCGAAGTAGAGCTGGTTGACCTCGTCGAGGACGTCGTCGCGCAGCTCGATCAGGCGACGCGCCTCGGTGGAGATGTCGATCTCTTCGGGGTGGTAGACCAGGTCGCCGAGCTCCCAGGTGGCGGTGAGGGAGATCTCGCGGCTGCGACCGCGCTCGCGGTCCCAGTCGTGGAGCTCGCGCAACCCACCCGCGACAAAACTCTCGTCGCCGTCGCGCCCGCGGTCGCGATCCGAGAGGTAGCGGCCGTGGAGTCGGAGCTGGGGCAGCCACCCGCGGCGCCGCACCCCGCGACGC
>JANQRO010000185.1 GCA_028284525.1 Myxococcota bacterium
TGGCTCGGAAAGGGCAGGATGGACCGATCGTTCATCTCCTTGCCCATCGCCACGATCGGATCGCCGCCGGCGCCCATGATTCCGAAGGTCCGCACTCCGGGCGGTGTCCCGCCGCTCTGGAAGACCCGCTTGCCAAGCCGGACGTGGGTCAGGAGTACCCTTCCGCGGGTGACCTGAACGAGTTCGGCCGCGGCCCGACCCGGCTCCAGCTGCTGCCAATGCATATCCCAGCCGGCGACTGCCTCCCCGAACTCGTCGAAGTCATCGAACGACCACCTCGGCACCTGTCTACACGTCCCCCATTCGTCGGTTGCGCGTTTTTGATGCTCTCCCCAGCGGGGCTCCGGTACCACTCTAGCGGGCGCGCCCCTCCCCTCTGCTTTGGAGACCATCGCCATGTGTCGGAAGGCCGTTCTGACCGTCCTGGGCCTGCTCCTCGCCACGCTCGCCAACGCGCAGCAGCCGCCGGATCCCGAGATCTCGAAAGCGAAGACGTTCTTCGAGACCGCCGGGAACCCGGGCGACCGCTGGATCGAGGGCGAGACGATGGTTCCCCACGTCGCGCCAGCGAGCCATTTCCAGGCCACGATGGTCTACTACCCGGGTGCCGAGGAGCTCCAGCCCGACGAGATGCGGGTCATCTTCATGGGCTCGGCGCCCTATCCAAACGAGTCCCAGTCGGGAATGAGCATTCTCGTGGAGCTCGGAAACGGGAACCGCTTCGTCTTCGACCTGGGAATCGGGTCGCTGCGAAACTACAACGCGCTCATGATCCCCTTCAACACCATCAACCACGTGTTCTTCACGCACCTCCACATGGACCACGTGAGCGATCTTCCGTACTTCACGATGTTCCGGCCGATTCAAGGAGGCTGGACACCGCTCCACATCTACGGACCGAGCGGGTCGGATGAACAGTACGGAATCGCGCACATGGTCAAACACATGATGAAGATGACCGCCTGGCACCAGGACAGCTTCCACTCGTGGCCGATCGGAGAGGGCTACGCCCCCATCGTTCACGAGGTGGATTTCATGGACGCGGGCGGCGTCGCGTACGAAGCCGATGGCGTGGAGATCACGCACTGGCCGACATCGCACACCAAAGACGGCGCGACGAGCTATCGACTCGACTGGAACGGCCGAAGCCTCTGCTACACCGGCGACAACCGACCCAACAGCCTGACCATCGAGTACTGCAAGGACGTCGACATTCTGATCAGCGAGGTGCAGACGGCGACGGTGTCCATCTCGTCGATGTCGCTCGGGATGCCGCCTGCCATGGCGGCGTATACGATCGATACCTCGCACACGCCGGCGTACGGACTCGGGTACATCTGCAAGCAGACGAAGCCCAGGGTCTGCGTGGGCACGCACTACGGCTTCGATGACATCTTCAACAATGAGGTCGTCGCCCAGGTGAGACATCACTACCGTGGCGCCTTTGCGTTCGGCGCCCCGGACCTCGTCACCTTCAACGTCCACGGAGACCGAAAGGTCTGGTGGCGGCCGGCCGTGACCGCCGGTACGGCGCAGACGCCGAGACCCGTCTTCGAGAGCGAGACCGTGACCTTGCCCGCACCCCGCCACCAGGTGCACGACGTCATCAACGATCGGGTCAAGGCCAACGAGATCCCGCCGGAGAAGTGGTACCCCGAAGGCCACAAACCGGAGTTGGTGCGCGAGTGGCCACTCACCGAAGACCTCGAGATTCCAAACCCGTTCGCGAGGTAGGGGCCGCGCGGGCGCGAAGCCGGTCGACCCGACTTCCCTCGGAGCCGGGGTCTTCGCCGGGACCCGTGCGAGGCGGACGCGGCCTCCGCATGAGCCCTCTGGGGGTTCTGGCACCACCGCTCCGTCGATGGCCTGAGGAGAATCTCGGAACCGCCGATCAAGCAAACCGAGCGGGCGGCCGATGGAACCTAGAGGCGCTCTGGAGGCCTTGGCGGCATGAACCGAATCCTCGTACTCAGCCTTCACGAAGATCGCGCGGGCCGAGCGGTGGCGCTGGCGTCCGAGCTCGCACGGCGCTCCGGCGCGACGGTGACCCTGGTCCGTGTGCTCGAGGAGCGCCTCGACGGGGTCGAAGACCGGGTGGGAGCGTCCGTCGGGTCGATCCGCAATCTGATCACCGAGACGGAGACACGAAGGGTGGGGGAGCTCGCCGACCGTCTCCGCGCCGACGGGATCGAGACCTCGTTCGAGGTGAGTTGGGGTGTGCCCTGGGAGGTGGTGGTCGAGCTGGTCGAACGCGACGGGTTCGACCTCGTCGTGAAGCCAGCGAGCGGGATCAACCGCGACGGCCGTGTCTTTTTCGGGTCGACCGCGCTGCATCTCTTCCGCCGCTGTCCGTGCCCGGTGTGGGTGGTCGGGGACGATGGGCGCCCGCCGCGAAAGATCATGGCTGCGATCGACCCATCGCGGGTCGGCCGGCGAAGGGAGGCGGCCGCTCGCATCATGGATTGGGCCCAACGGGTGGCGGGGTGGTCGAACGGTTCGGTCCACGCCGCGACCGCTTGGCACGTGCCGTTTGCGGAGCTTCTCGGCGACGATCTCTCCGAGGGCGACCACAAGACCATGTGGGAAGAGGCGCGCGCGGCTGCGGAGCGGGATCTCGACAACGTGCTCCGCGAGAGCGCGCTCGGTGACGCGCCCGACCGGGTCCACCTGATCGAAGGCCCGCCCCAAGATGCGTTGCCCCGGTTCGCCGAGGACGAGGAGATCGAGCTCATCGTCATGGGAACCCGCGGTCACGCAAGCCGGATCGGGGACCTGCTCGGCGAGACCGCGGAGACCATCATCCGCCAGGTGCGCTCGTCGGTCCTGACGATCCCCCCGGCCGCGAGTCGCGGCTGAGCCACGCCCGCCCGCACCGCTACCCCCCGATGTAGGACATCTCGATCTTGGCCGCGCCCGGTCGCACTCGGCTTCGGAGCTCGGAGTAGCGATCGTCTCGGCGCCGCCACAGGGAGTCGATCCTCGCGACCAGCGCCTCATCGGTCGCTCCGGCGCGCAGGGCGCTCCGCAGGTCGCAGCCCCGAGACGCGAAGAGGCAGGTGTAGACGCTTCCTTCGGCGGAGAGCCGGGCTCGCGTGCACCCACCACAGAACGGCTGCGTGACGGACGCGATCAGCCCGACCTCGCCAGCGCCGTCGCGGTAGCGGAAGCGTTTCGCGACCTCGCCCGGATAGTTCGGGTCCACCGGCTCGAGCGGCCATTCGCGGCCGATCCGTTCGACGATGTCCCGCGCGGGAACGACGTCTTCGGGACGCCAGCCATTGGTCGCCCCGACGTCCATATACTCGACGAATCTCAGGATGTGGCCGGTCCCGCGGAAGTGGTCCGCCATCGGAACCACCTGGTGTTCGTTGAATCCCCGCCTGACGACCATGTTGATCTTCGCGGGAGCGAAACCGGCCGCACTCGCGGCCTCGATTCCCTCGAGGACCGCCGCGACCGGGAAGTCGACGTCGTTCATCGCTCTGAAGGTCGTATCGTCGAGGGCATCGAGACTCACGGTGAGACGCCGAAGACCCGCTCGTCGAAGCGCTCGGGCGCGCGAGAGGGTGAGCAGCGAGCCGTTCGTGGTCAGGCTGAGGTCTTCGAGGCCTTCGAGCCGGGCAATCGTTTCGACCAGCGTCTCGAGACCGCTTCGCAACATCGGTTCACCGCCGGTGATCCGGATCTTCCGAACGCCGAGACCGATGAAGATCCCCGCGACGCGGGTGAGCTCCTCGAAGCTCAGCAGTGCTGCGCGCTTGAGGAACGCATGGTCCGGCCCGAAGACCTCTCGGGGCATGCAGTAGCGACATCGGAAGTTGCACCGGTCCGTCACGGAGATCCGGAGATCCCGAAGCGGTCGGTCGAACCCGTCGCGCGGAGCGGAGCCTTCTGTCATCGGGGCTGGCCGCGATCCGACCGCCAAAGGCCGCGCTCGATCCACCCGCGTCTCGATGCGCAGACACGTCTCGGGAACGAGGCCCGTCGGTGAAACTCCGTTTCCACGGGCTACCGCTCCGACGCAGCGCTGCGTAGCTCCTGCAGCGCCTCCTCTTCGATCTGTCGGACCCGCTCTCGCGAGAGCTGGAGCCGCTTTCCGATCGACTCGAGGCTTTGGCGGTCCCCGCCGCCGAGTCCAAAGCGGAGGGAGAGAACCGTTCGCTTCCGACCGCTCAGCCGCGGCAACAACGCGCCCACCGTGGCCCTCGCTTCTTCGACCAGCAACCCATCCACCGGGTCGGTCATTTCGGGATCGGCCAGGGTCTCGCCCAAGCGGAGATCGTCACAGCTCGGGACGGGTGTCTCGAGCGAGACCGGCTGCCGGTCGGCCATCCGCAGCCGAGCGACCTCCCCGGTGTCGAGCCCACATCGAGCGGCGACCTCGGCCTCGTCTGCCTCGTGGCCGAGCGCCTGCTGGAGCGCCGCCTCGGCCCGCGCGATGCGCCGGATCCGGTCGTAGAGATGTGCGGGAAGCCGCACGGTTCGCGATCGGTTCTGGATTCCGCGAACACACGCCTGATGGATCCACCACGCGCCGTAGGTCGAGAACCTGAACCCCCGCTCCGGGTCGAATTTCTCGACCGCGCGCAACAAGCCCAGATTGCCTTCCTGGACAAGATCGTCGATCGACAGACCCAAGCCGCGGTAGCGGTGCGCGATCCTGACCACCAGGCGGAGGTTGTGGCGGGCGAAGCGACCGCGACATTCGAGCATCTCTCGCTCGCTCTGGCGGATCCGGGGCCAAAGCCCACGCCATTCCGCCCTCGGCACTCCAGCGACCCGATGGAGAGGCTTCCCGCCCTGCTCCTCCTGTCGTCGCAGGTGCGCCAGCACTTCGGCGTAGAACTCGGGAGCGAAGTGGGCGCTCCGCATCGCGGCCCGCAGCTGCGCCCGCTGCTCCCCGGGGCGCGCGTCGGCGCGCGGCTCGTCGAGAGAGAGGGCGAGTTGCTCCAACACCGCGTCTCGCTTCGCGAGGACCGGCGCGGCCGGCCGATCGAACAGAGACGCGGTGGAGCGCCCCGTGCGGCGTAGGGCTCGCCAACGGTCGACCGCGAGCGTGGCTGTGAGGGGAAGCTCCAGGAGGCCCTCCTGGAGGGCGCGCCGATGGGCGCGAAACGACCTCGCGAGAGCGAGTTGCTCTTCTTTTCGAAGCACGCGGATGTGGCGGATCTCCCGCAGATAGGGCGAGAGGGGGTCCAGACGGTCTCTGGCCCCTCCCCGCAGTGCGTGTCGTCGATTCCTCGGTATTTCAGAACGTCGCGTCGCCGACATGCTCGTGGTCGACCTATCGGGGGTGGTGGAGTGCCTCCCTGGCCCCCGAGGAGATCGAAGAGCGCTCCTCAGCGGTTACGCCGTGGATTCGGCTACGGACATCGCCGTCGCTGCGCTGGAGCTCGACGGCGCCGCGAGGGATCCCGCCTGGTGGGCGGCGGAGTCCTCGACCTGGGCCAGGCCAGCGAGGTAGAACAGGGCTGTCAACGCGACGAGGGATCTGCGAACTCTCCTCACTTCTCGTGCCTCCTCGTTCGATCGCGGCATGGGGGGCCGGAGCGGCGTCTTCCGCGATCTCGACACGATCTTCGCCAAGATCCTGGATTCGTTCCAATAGATAAATAAGTACCGATCCATCGTTTTGGACGATGACTCGGTCCGACCCCGGGCGTCGTCCGGGCGCCCGCAACGCCTCTCCGATCCATCTGAAAAGAAAAGCAATTTTCTATATTCTTCGAAATATTCGAAGGGTCGATACCGTGGAATCGCTCAACTACCACCATCTGCTCTACTTCTACACGGTCGCGCGCGAGGGCAGCGTCACCAAGGCTTCGGAGGTGCTGCGTCTCGCGCAACCGACGCTGTCGGGCCAGATCCGGAAGCTGGAAGAGGCGTTGGACGAGAAGCTCTTCGTGCGAGAGGGGCGCAACCTCGCGCTCACCGACGTCGGCCGCGTCGTCTACCGCTACGCCGACGAGATCTTTTCGCTGGGTCGCGAGATGCAGGACGCGCTGCGCGGTCGCCCGAGCAACCGCCCGGCCAAGCTCCTGGTGGGGATCTCCGACGCGGTGCCCAAGCTCGTCTGCCACCGCCTCCTCGAGACCGCGCTCCACCTCGACGAGCCGGTCGAGCTCGTGCTCTACGAGGGCAAGACCAACGACCTCCTCGCGGCACTCGCGGTCCAGGAGTACGACGTCGTGCTCACCGACGCCGCGCTCGGCCCCCCGGTTCGCGTCAAGGCCTTCAACCACTCCCTGGGCGGTTGCGCCGTGGGTTTCTTCGCCGAGAAGCGTCTCGCCCGCCGCTACCGCACAGGCTTTCCGAAGAGCCTCGAGGGGGCGCCGATGCTCTTGCCGACCCGCAACACGTCCCTCCGGCGCTCGCTCGAGCTCTGGTTCGACGAGGTGGGCGTGCGCCCGACGGCGGTGGCGGAGATCGAGGACACGGCGCTGATGAAGGTGTTTGGTCAGCACGGAACGGGGATCTTTGCCGCGCCGATCGTGGTGAGCGACGAGATCCACAAGACCCACGGCGTCCAGCTGGTGGGCGTGAGCGAAACCGTGCGCAAGGAGTTCTTCGCCATCACCGTCGAGCGACGCCTCACCCACCCTGCGGTGGCGGCCATCGCCAACGCCGCCCGGGACGGTCTGCTCTCGTAGCGGTCGACCCGGTGCCCCGCCCGTCACGGGCAAGAGAAGCGCGGCCCCGCGCGCAACGGCGGAGCTCGGCAGCGCCGCGAGCGCTCCTAGTCTTCGAGACCGCGAATCGCGCGCAGACGGCTCCTTGCGGAGACCTTTCGCAGGCCCTCCGAGGATCGCCGGAAGAAGGCAGAGCTCTGTCGGATGAGCTCGACAGGCGACTCCGCGACGAGCTTCCCGACGAAGCGCTCCGCCCGCGCGGTGGTCTCCTCGAGAAAGCGAACGCCCGCGGGAGTGAGCGAGACCACCCTCTCGCGCCCCGAATTCGGATCGACCCTCACTTCGATCAGCTCGAGCGGGGGGCGCGCCAACACCCGGAGCGCTTGAGAGATCGCGGGGCTCGACACCTCGAACCACCGCCGCATCGCCGCCTCGATCTGTTTGCGGCGCATCCGGAGACCCCCGTCGCCTTCGGAGTGGATCAGCCACAGGATCGCGAACTGCTTGCGGCTCAAGCGGTCTCGAAGGACGTCCTCGATCGCCATCCCGATCTGGTAATGGACGGGGTAGAAGTGCTCGAGGAGCTCGGAAACGGCTGCGTCCCGCGCAGCTCGCTGGTCTTCGCGCGCTCGGCTTCGAGACGAGTCAGAGGGCAACCGCAAGCCCCGCCGTGAAAATTATTTCATCCGCCAAAACATTATTATATCTTTTCTTTTTCAATTTTGAAATAGAATGCGGGACAGACGGACGTCCGAGCGCCCGGGCGCGGATCCGGGCCCAAGGAGGCCGTAAGGGAGACGAGGGATGAGTCAGGGGAGCCCGCCGGTCACCTACAACCCGCTCGACCCCGAGTTTCTCCGGGACCCCTATCCGCACTACGCGGCGCTCCGCCACCACGCGCCAGTCGCCTGGGTGCCCGCGCTGAAGAGTTTCGCGGTGTCGCGATACGACGATGTGGTCGCCGTCTTGTCCGACCCGGCGACCTTCTCGTCCGCCGAGTTCTGGCCGACCGTGTTCGGCGAGTACGACCCCGTACCGGAGTCGCTCCCGATGCTCTCCCTCGACCCCCCCGCGCACTTGCGCATCCGCAAGCTGGCGAACAAGGCGTTCATCCCGCGCACCCTCCATCAGCTCGAAGACAAGATCTACCGGGTGGCCCACGAGCTCGTGGACGACATCGTCGAGCGCCACGGGATGACGGGTGTCGTCGACCTGGTGCCGGAATTCAACGCGCTGTTCCCGATCTCCGTGATCGCCGACTCGCTCGGGGTCGACGTGGCGCGACGCGTGGACCTCAAGCGTTGGGTCTCGGACCTGCTCGCGGCGGGGAACCGAGCGGCGCTCGCCGAGGATCGACTGGCGGAACTCGCCAAGAGCTCCGACGAGGTTCGCGCCTACCTCTCCGATCTCTACGACCGCAAGTCCGCCGATCCTGCGGACGACCTCATCAGCTCGATCATCGCGGCCGAAGTGGACGGAGAGCGACTGTCCAAGATCGAAGTCATGGCGATGGCGATGGTCCTGCTCGTCGGCGGTGTGGAAACCGTGGCGAATCTCCTCGGGAGCACCTTTGTGGAACTGAGGAGCCATCCAGACGCACTTCGTCGGGTGCGGGAAGACCCCAAACGGATCCCAGCCCTCCTGGACGAGGTGATGCGATACAACACACCCGTGCAGACGATCATGCGAAATACCACGCGGGATACCGAGATCGCGTCGGTGCCGGTCCCGAAGGGATCCGTCGTATTCGCGCTCCTCGGTTCGGCGAACCGGGACGTCGCGCATTTTCCGGACCCGGACGTATTCGACATCGACCGGAAAGCCGAGAAGCTCATGTCCTTTGGCCACGGTCCGCATTTCTGCATCGGGAGCCACCTCGCCCGAATGGAGGCGAAGATCGCTCTCGACGTGTTGCTGGAGCGCTTCCCGACCCTCGACTTCCCCGATGCCGAGACCGAGTGGATCCAGTCGTTCATCGTCCGGGGTCCGCTCTCGGTTCCGGTCTCGTTCGCGGCGCACTAGGAGTCGACCCGTGGCGTCGCCGACTGCACACGCCATCGCGACCCTCTCCGAGCTCCGGGCCAAACGGCGCCTCGCGGTCGAGATCGCGGGGCAGGACGTCGCCGTCTTCCTCGTCGGCGACACGATCGTCGCGACCAACGGAAGGTGCCCCCACGAAGGGGGACCGCTCGGGGAGGGCGACCTGGAAGGACCGACCCTCACCTGCCCCTGGCACGGCTGGTCCTACGACCTGCGTACGGGGGAATGCGAAGAAGACCCCGACACGGAACTCGAGCTCTACGACGTGACGATCGAGGCCGATCGGATCCTCGTCCGGCTGTGAACCCGCATCCGACCGAAAGGAGCACCATGTCCTCTCTACCCACGATCTCCCCCACGACGTCCCCTCCCGCAAGCGACCAAAGGCTCCGCGCCGCGCTCGAGGAGGCGAACCTCCCGACGCTTCTCCTGGTGCTCGCGCACTTGACCGGGGACGACCGCTGGATCGAGGAGCCCTACCTCCCCTCGCGGCCCCGCGGTGTCGACGACAACGACACCGGCGGCTTCTCGGACGAGCTCCAGGCGTCGATCCGGAGCGACGCCTACGAGGTCCTGCGCGCCGTGCGCGCCGGCAGCCTGCGGCCCGCCGACCCGCCCTCGCCGGAGCGCCTCGTCCGGATGCTCGCCGTGTCGCTCCACGCGGAGCTCCCCGAGGCCACCGGGCCGCTCTTCGCCGAGGAGCTCGGGATCGCCAGCCGCGAGGTCGAGATTCCGCCGTCCCCGGCCCTCGAGGGCTTTCGCGTGCTCGTGATCGGCGCCGGCTTCTCCGGTCTCCTGGCGTCGATCCATCTCGCCAAGAACGGCATCGCCCACACGGTCGTCGAAAAGAACAGCAAGGTCGGCGGGACCTGGTGGGAGAACCACTATCCGGGCGCAGGGGTCGACACGCCCTCGCACGTCTACTCGCTCTCGTTCTTCCAGCGCGCCGACTGGCCACACTACTTCTCGAAGCGCGACGAGCTCCACGCCTACCTCGAGTCGATCGCCGACACCTACGACCTGAGTCGCCACATCCGTTTCGAGAGCGAGGTGGTCGCGGCCCGCTGGGACGACGGGGCGGCGCTGTGGCAGGTGGACGTCCGCGGGCCCGACGGCGAGATCGAGACGCTGTCGGCCCACGTCGTGGTGAGCGGCGTGGGTCTTCTGAATCGCCCCTCCTTCCCCGAGATCAAGGGTCTCGAGGGCTTCGAAGGGCCGGCCATGCACACGGCCCAGTGGCGAGACGACGTCGATCTCAGCGGGAAGCGTGTCGCGGTCATCGGAACGGGCGCGAGCGCCATGCAGACCGTCCCCGCCATCGCCGACACGGCCGAGCGTGTGCTCGTGTTCCAGCGAACGGCCCAGTGGGGATTTCCGAACCCGAACTACTTCCGCGAGGTGAGCGACGCGACCCAGCTCCTCATGCGGGAGGTGCCCTTCTACCTCGGGTGGTACCGCCTGCGGCACCTCTGGAACTTCGGCGACAGCCTCCACCCCCTGGTGCAGTGGGACCGGGAGTGGCCGCACCCCGAGCGCTCGATCAGCGCGTTCAACGACCGGGTGCGGGCGGGCCTCACCGAGTACATCCGCGCGGAGCTCGGCGAGCGCGCCGAGGAGCTCATGCCGAAGTGTCTCCCGAGCTACCCGCCCTACGGGAAGCGACCGCTGATCGACAACGGCTGGTTCCGGACGATGGCGCGGGAGGACGTCGACCTGGTCACCGATGGGATCGACGAAGTGCGCGCCGATCGCATCGTGACGACCACGGGCGACGAGTACCCCGTCGATGTGGTGGTGGTCGCGACGGGTTTCCGCGTCCTCCGCGTCCTCGGGCCGATGGAGGTCTACGGTCGCGACGAGGCGCGTCTGCACGAGATCTGGGGAGAGGACGACGCCCGGGCCTATCTCGGCCTCGCCATGCCGGGATTCCCGAACTTCTTCTGCACCTTCGGTCCGAACACCTTCGCGGGACACGGCGGGAGCGGGATTCTCACCCTCGAGCTCGAGGTCCGCTACGTGATGGAGATGATCAAGAAGATGCTCGCCGAGGGCATCGCGAGCGTCGATTGTCGACAAGACGTCCACGACGAATACAACGAGCGTCTCGCGAGACGGCTGCAAGATACGATCTGGGCCCACCCGGGGATGACTACCTACTACCGCAACAGCAAGGGGAACATCGTCGTCCCCATGCCGTGGACCAACTACGACTACTGGCAGATGGTGCGGGAGCCCGATCTCGCCGACTTTCACGTGCGCAAGAACGGGGTCACCGCCGGGGAAGCGAGCGTATGACACCCCGGGACGACCCGGGCCCGGGCGCGGGCCGCCTCCACGACAAGATCGCGATCGTGACCGGAGCGGGGGCCGGCATCGGGCGAGCGGTGGCCCGAGCAGCGGTCGCGGAAGGTGCGCGGGTGTCGCTCTTCGACATCGACGGCGAGGCCGCGGCAAAGGTGGCAGGGGCGTTCTCCTCCGGGACCGCGGTGTCCTTTCAGGTCGATGTCAGTCGTGCCGAGGAGATCGACCGCGCGGTCACGTCCACGGTCGAGACCTTCGGCCGCGTCGACGCGCTCTTCAATATCGCAGGGATCGCGGATGAGCTGATTCCGACCGAGGAGCTCGAAGAAGCGCTCTGGAACCGCGTCTTCGAGATCAACGTCCACGGCACCATGCTGGTCACCAAGCGGGTGCTGCGCGAGATGTTGGCCGCGGGGAGCGGCGCCATCGTCAACGCGGCGTCGGCCGCGAGCGTGACCGCGGGGGGCGGCGGGGCGGCCTATGTCGCCTCGAAGAGCGCGGTCGCGGGATTCACCCGCCAGGTCGCATACGAAGTGGCGGATCGCGGCGTGCGGGTCAACGCGATCGCGCCGGGCGCGACCGCGACCGATCTGCTCGTCAACAGCGCGAAAACGCTGGGCGTGGCGGCCGGCGACCTCGGCCCCCAGGCGAAGCGATTCAAGAAGCGACTGCTCGCGAGGTTGGCGAGTGACGGAGCCATTCCCGTCGGCCGGGTCGCCACACCGGAGGAGGTCGCGAAGGCAGCCGTCTTCCTCGCGTCCGACGACGCCACCTACATCGTCGGCGCGAGTCTCGCCGTCGATGGCGGGCTGAGCACCACCCTATGACCGGTCACGCCCGCCAGCAGGACCAAGGAGAAGGCCGATGAGCGCCGAGCAGAATCGTGAGACCATCCGCGAGGCCTATCGGTTGTTCTTCGCCGGCGACCTCGACACGATGGTGACGCTGCTTTCGCCCGAGATCGAGGTCCTCCAGGCTGCCGGCCTCCCCTACGGAGGCACCTACAAAGGGATCGATGGGTTCAAGGAGCAGGTGGCGAGGATCCTCGCGTTCTGGGAGGCGCTCTCCTTCGACGTCTCCCAGCTCCTGGCGAGCGAGGATCTGGTCGTCGCCTACGGCGAATGGCGTGGGACCGTCAAGGTCACGGGCAAGACCGTTCGCTTCCCGATGACCGAGGTCTGGCATCTCGACCAGGGCAAGGTCGTGCGCATCCTCCCGATCTATTCGGATACGGCCGCGGTCCGAGACGCCGCCGCCTGACCATGCGCGCGTCGACCCGACGGCTCCTGCCGCGTGCCGCCCGCTCGGTGCCCGACCCACGTGTCACTGTTGTTGTTGGCCCGCCGCATCGGGCACCTGGGCTTCCTCGTCCCGGCTGAACGAGTTCGGCTGCTCTCGATAGACCGGGACGTCGATCTTCCCGATCAGTTGCTGCAAGGTCGCCGCGTCGCGTCGCGTTCCCGGTTGGGTCCGGACCTGGACCTCGAGCGTTTCGAACGCGTTGCCCCGAAACACGCCGCGGTTCGGGGGTACGTCGTCGTAGTGTCTCCCCGCGCCGATCCGAACGTACTGCTCGTTGGGGACGCGGTTGTGCGTCGGGTCGAACGCTACCCACCCCCGTTCGCCGGTGAACAACTCGACCCACGCGTGACTCTGCGAGGGCTCGTCTTCTTTGGGCTGCACATGGAGGTAGCCGCTCACGTAGCGGGCGGGGACGCCGCGGAGTCGAAGAAGGCCGATCATCAAATGGGCGAAGTCCTGGCACACGCCGGAGCGTTGGTCCAGGACATCGCTCGTCGTGGAACGCGAGTCGGTGACCCCCGGACGGTACTCGAACTCTCGTTCGAGGAGGGACCCGATCGCGGCGACCTGCTCCCCGATCGGCGCGGTGGCGGGGGCCGACACGGCTTCCCCCAACACCGCGAGCTCGGGCGACGAGACCACGGGACCACCGAACATCGCGAAATCGAGGAGCTGCGACGTGTCGCGCGCCGGGGCTTCCGTGAGATCCTCCAGTCCGATCTGGGCCGGATGAACGTCGACGGTCGACTGCGCGACGACCTCGATGCGGTCGTGGTAGTCCGCCACGCCAAAGTGGTGCACGACGTTTCCGTTCCAATCGAGGTAGTGGGCGACCGAGCTCGGCGGCCCCACCGAGAGGAAGAACGACTCCACGCTCTGGCCCGCGAAGCTACGCGGTTCGACACGAAGCTCGAGCCAGGATTGATGGACAAAGCCGTCGTAGTGAAATCGCATTCGGTGCTCTACATCGAGCAACATCCGCTTACCTCGGAAAGTATTGTCGTCTGATCGCTTCGTGGGCGGCTGTCAGCTGGGTCGTGGTGTCCTCCGCAAAACGCACGATCCCTCGCTCGATGATCTGGTCGTCGTCGTAGATCAGCGCGGCGTGGACACGCCCGAGGACGCGGTCGGCCTCGCTCACGGCGGCGCCGCCCGGTAGCGCGTCGAGGTAGCCACGCAGACGTCCGACTCCGCACAACACGGAGCGGGGCGCAGTCGGCTCGAAGAGAAGGAAGCGCACGACCTTGTCGGGATCGAGCGCCGCGCCGTGTCTCGCGCGATAGTTCTCGAGCGAGGCCACCGAACGCAACAACCCCCGCCAGCGGGCGAAGAGCAGCGGGAGCTCGCGGTCCGCCGCCCCGGGCGCCAGGCCGGGAAGCTTGGCTTCGAGTACGCGCAACGTGCGGCGGGTGCGCTCCATCGCCTCGCCGAGCTTCAGAAAGGTCCACCCTTGATCGCGGCTGAGCGTGTGCTCGATCGAGCCGAGGACCTTGATGACCGAACCGTGACAGCGGGCCATCTCCTCACGAGCCGCGACGGGATCGCGAAGCCGCCGGCGTCGGATCCGTTCGATCCCGTGGTGACACTCGTTCAGATCGGTGAACACTTCTCGGGTCAGGACCTCGCGGATGGCGCGCGCGTTGTCTCGCGCGCTCGTGATCGAGGAACGCACCGAGATCGGGTTGTTTTCTTCGAGGAAGAGCCAGCGAAAGTAGGGGAGGAGCAGACCCGTCTCGGGAGAGAAATCGAGCCCCTCGTCTACCGAGCTCGAGACCGACCGGAGCAGCTCGTCCCACTGGCGCTGCGCGAGCTTGTCGTCGAGACCCTCGATCTCGACGGAGACCTCGGACGTCACCAGGACGAGTCGGCTCATGTTCTCGGCGCGCTCGAGGTAGCGGCCGATCCAGTAGAGTGCGTTGGCGACACGCGACAGCATCAGCCGGGTCGCTCCTCCAGCACCCAGGTGTCTTTGCTTCCCCCCCCTTGGGAGGAATTGACGACAAAGGAGCCCTCGCGGAGGGCCACGCGGGTGAGGCCGCCGGGAAGGACCCGGATCCGGTCGCCGTAGAGAATGAACGGACGCAGGTCGACCCGCCGCGCGCGGAACGCGCGGTCGATCCAGGTGCCGTGGGCGGAGAGCTTCACCAGAGGCTGAGCGACGTACCCGGCGGGGTTCGCGCGCATCTGTTCTGCGTAGGCATCGATCTCGGGTCGGCTCGCGAAGGGACCCATCAACATCCCGTAACCGCCGGCTCCCCCCGTTGTCTTGACGACGAGCTCGTCGAGGTGCTCCATCATGTAGCGGAAATCGTCGGAGCGCAGACCGACGTAGGTCGGCACTTGCGCGAGCCGTGGCTCCTCGTCGAGGAAGAAGCGGATCAGGTCGGGGAGGAACGCGTAGGTCGCCTTGTCGTCGGCGACACCCGCCCCCGGAGCGTTTGCGATCGCGACGTTTCCCGCGCGGTACGCGTTGATCAACCCCGGCACGCCGAGCGTGCTGTCGCGCCGAAACGCGAGGGGGTCGAGGAAGTCGTCGTCGATTCGCCGGTAGATCACGTCCACCCGCTGTAGACCGTCCGTCGTCCGCATGAAGACGTGGTTGTTCTCGACGGCGAGATCCCAGCCCTCGACGAGCGGTACGCCCATCTCGCGGGCGAGAAACGAGTGCTCGAAATAGGCGGAATTGTGGATCCCAGGGGTCAGGACGACCGCCTGGGGCGCGCCTTCGCTCGCCGGGGCCACGAACTCCAGAGACTCGAGCAGTTGACGCGGGTAGCCCTCGACCGGTCGCACCGGATACTCCGCGAAGAGCTCGGGGAAGGACCGGCTCATGAGATTTCGATTCTCGACGACGTAGGACACGCCGCTGGGGGAGCGACAGTTGTCCTCGAGCACCATGTACTCGCCGTGGTCGTCGCGGATCAGGTCGGTCCCCACGACGTGGGTGTACACCTCGTGCGGGGGGTTGAGTCCGATGAGCTCGCGTTTGAACTCGTCGCGGGAGAACACCAACTCCCAGGGAATGATCCCTTCGTGGAGACAACGTTGCGCGCCGTAGACGTCGTGCAGAAAGAGGTTGATCGCCGTCACACGCTGCACGAGTCCCTCTTCGAGACGTTTCCACTCGTCGGCCGCGATCACGCGGGGAACGAAGTCAAAGGGAAACACCCTCTCGCTTCCCTCGCGCTCGCCGTACACGGCAAAGGTGATCCCTTGGTTGAGCAGGGAGAGACGCTGTAGCTGTTCGCGCCGGCGGAGCTCGCGCTCGTCCATCGAACCCAGAAGGTCGACCACCGAAGCGTAGTGGGGGCGCGGGTCGCCCCCCGCGGTGAAGATCTCGTCGAAGGCGTCTCGTTCCGGGAACCACTCCATGGGCGCTACGGTAGCGCCACGCGCGTGGGGTGGCCGTCGCGCGCTCGTCGCGCGCCCCGATCCGTCACGGGGTCGCCGACGACTTGGGTGTGCACGCAGTGGTGTCTTCGGGGCAAAGACGTGCGGATGTCTCGATCCCGGGCGATCCTAGCCAGCCATGGACCGGCGAGCCCGGACCGGTGCGGGAGGACGTAGTGAAGATTGCAGAGATCGTGGTCGCGGTGGATTTCTCGGAGTGCTCTCGAGCGGCTGGGGCGCGGGCCGCGATGGTCGCCGAGCGCTACGGGGCCCACCTCCATCTGCTGCACGCGGTGCCCCCCGTCCCCTATCCGGCGCCGGCGGAGTTCGGCCTCCCCCCTACGGTGACACAGGACATGGAGGAGCAGGCGACGGCGAAGCTCCAGGAATGGGCGGAGGAGCTCCAAGCCACCGGCCGCGAGGTCTCGCACCAGGTGACCCTGCGACCGGCGGTCGACGCGATCTGTGACGCCGCGCGCGAGCGGGGTGCCGAGCTGATCGTGATGGGCACGCACGGTTACACCGGTCTCAAACACCTGGTGCTGGGCAGCGTGGCCGAGCGCACCCTGCGACTGGCGCCGTGTCCCGTGCTCGCGGTGAAGGAGGCGCTCGCCCAGGCGTCTCACACCCTCGGCCGCATCCTGCTCTGCACCGACTTCTCCCCGAGCGCCGACCAGGCCACCGAGTTCGCGATCGACCTGGCCGGCGACTTTGGGGCGGAGCTCCACCTGGCCCACGCGCTGCACCCGATGATCCCGGCGTACCCCGATCTCCCACCGCCCGAGGACTACCTGGCGCAGGCGCGGGTGGCGGCGGGTCGTCAGCTCGAATCGGTCCAACGGCGGATCACCGACGCGGGGCTCGAGGGCACCTCGAACCTGCTCACCGGCGATCCGGCCACGGCCATCGCCGAGCTCGGCGAGCTCCACGGCCTCGACCTGATCGTGCTCGGAACACGCGGCAATACCGGTCTCAAACACGTCGTCCTGGGCAGCGTGGCCGAGCGCACCGCGCGGTTGGTGCGTTGCTCGGTGCTGATCACCAAGGCGGCGGACGAGACGGACTGACGCCGGCCGTCGCCGTTTCCGACGCGAGCGAAGCCACCGACCCCAACCACCTGCACCCAGGAGGCGCGGGCAAAGGATGGACGCAGCCACCAACGTCGGACTCTCCCTCCGAGGGCGACCTCCGACCCCCGTCGGGAGGTGGGGCGCGCGCGGGTGGGCGCTCCTCGCCGTGGCCGGCACGCTCGCGTTGGCGCTCGGCGCGGGCTGCGCCGAGGCGCCCCCCCGCGCCGCAGAAGGCGCGGAGCTCTACCGGGCGTACTGCGCCTCGTGCCACGGCCTGGAGGCGCGCGGCGACGGTCCGCTGGCGCCGGCGCTGGCCCACCCCGCCGCCGATCTCACACGCATCGCCCAGCGCAACGAGGGGCGCTTCGAAGAGTCGAAGGTGTTGTCCGCGATCGACGGGAGATTCGAGGTCACCGCCCACGGGCCGCGTGAGATGCCGGTGTGGGGTGCCGTCTTTCTCGAGGCGCACCGCGGCGATCCCCTCCCGCACCTCCGCGGGATGGACGACGCGAGAGCGCTGGTCGACTATCTGCACACCCTCCAGGTGCTCGAGGGGGCGGCCGCGCCACAGCGCTGATCTCGCTCGGCCACTGGCGTGCGCGTGGCGCCGCTCATAGAGTCAGGACGCCCGGAGGTCGAGAGACACCATGGTGAAGGAGGGATTGCGCGTGGTCGACACGCTCCAGGAGTTGCGATGGGTCCGCGGCGCGGTCGCGGTATCGGCGGTCCTCGTGACGAGCCTAGTCGTGGGCTTCGCCCCGCCCGCCGGCGCGCAGATCCAACTGCAACACCAGCAGACGATCCAGATACCGGCTGCGGCCGCGGTTTTCGAGGCGGATGGCCTGACCTTCGACGCGACCAGCGGGAACCTGTACGTCTCGGACGGAAGCACCGCCTTCAGCGTGATCACTCCGGCCGGCGGATTCGTCGAGAACGTGACCTTCGGGACTGGCGTGCCCAACGCGGACGGTCTGCAGATCCTCCCCAACGGCAACCTGTTGACGGCGGAGAACCTGGAGGTCGTCGAGATCGACCCTGCGACGGGCGACGCCGTGAACGGGGGGATCTCGCTCGATCTGACGGGTGTCGTCATCGACGACGTGGAGGGCGTCACCTTCGACCCGTCCGCGAACACGATCTGGACGGTTGGGCTCTTCCTGAGCGAGGTGAGCACGGCCGGCGCGAGACTGGACGAGTTCTCCCTCGGTGATGACGACGTGGTCGACCCGAAGGGCGTGGCCTACGACCCCGACTCGGGTCTCCTCCTGATCGTCGAGAACGACTTCAACACCCTCTCGTTCTTCGACCAGATGGGCAACCTCGTGGATCAGTTCGATCTCTCGCAGACGCCCGGATTCCCCGACCCGACGGCCAACCTCAACGCGGTGACCCTCGACCCGCAGAGCGACACGGTGTACGTGGGATCGCGCTCGTCGATCGGCGTCTTCTCGGTACCCGAGCCCTCCGCCGATCTCGCCGAAGCGGCTTGCCTCGCAGCGCTCGTCGGCGTGGGGTGGGCGCGGCGGCGAGCGGGGAGGGCGGCGAAACCCGCCGTGTGAGGTCGCGGTCCTCGGTGACGCGCCCCGGGACTCGCTCGCGCGCTTCCCGAGCACCGATCCTCGCCGAGATCCATGCTGCGAAGGGGTGGCACTCGGATCGTGTCCCCACGCCCGCGCTACCACCGAAGCACGGTCTGGGCCGCCGGCCGTTCGCGGTAGCGCGCATCCCACGATCGCAAGAGCGGGCGCTCACCGAACAGGTCGGCTTCCACGTAGCGCAGGAACTGCAGCGACGCTTGCAGCGTGCAGTCCGCGATCGAAACGCGATCGCCCAGCAGGAGTGGTCGACCGTCGGAGAGGAGGTGTTCGAGGTAGTCGAGCGGCGTTTGGAGATTCGCCTCCATCTTGGCGGCCTTCTCCGGGTCCGGCGGGATTCCGAGCGGGGAGTTCTTCGCGTGTCCGTAGAGTCCCATCGGACCGGCCACACGCAGGTCGACGATGCGTTCGACGTCCCGAGCCGTTCCCCGCATCTTCGGAGTGTCGCCCAGCAGCGCGTCTTCCGGGAACTCGTCCTCGAGGTATTCGATGATCGCGAGCGATTCGACCAGATAGGATCCGTCGTCCAACTCGAGCACCGGCAGGGTGCCGAAGGGGTTTCGGGCGAGATGCGCGGGCTCGCGATTGCGGCGCTTGACGGTATTCACCACGACCTCCTCGATGCCCATCTCCACGCCGAGCTCGGCGCGCTCGGCGATATAGAGCATTACCTTGGTCGGGTTCGGCGCCAGCGGCACCATGTAGAGCTTCACTCGAGTGTCTCCATCAGGTCCGCGATGTTCTCCAGAAGCTCGAAACGCGGTGGGCCCAGCGGTGCGCTGTCCAGGCCGAGCTTCAAGGTCGTGACCCCCACGTCGCGATATCTCTGCAACCGTTCGGCGACCATCTCTCGGGTGCCGACCGCTTGGAATTCCGTCACCATCGCATCCGGCACACGACGCGCGGCCTCGTCTCGTCTTCCGTCGAGCCAGAGCGATTGGATCGCTCTCGCGTCGTCCTCGTACCCCGCGCGGCGAAAGGCATCGTTGTAGAAGTTGGTGCGTGCCGAGCCCATGCCACCCATGTTGAACGCGACGGCCGATTTTCGGCGTCGGACGATGTCGTCGACATCGTCACCGATCTCGACGCGGACGGACACACAGAGGTCGAGGTCACCGAGTGCGCGGCCCGCTTCTGCGGCGCCAGCAGAGAGGAACTGGAGATGCGCCTCGGGGTGATCGGGCGAGAACGACGTGCCGAGCCACCCGTCGGCTGCTCCACCGGTGTAGCGCAAGGACTTGGGGCCCAAGGTGGCGAGGTAGATCGGGATCTCCACCGGATCGTGGGCGACACGGATGGCCTTTCCCTCGCCACCCGGCCTGGGCAGCTGAAAGACCTCTCCCTGGTAGCGCACCTTCTCGCCCGCGAAGATCATCCGACAGATCTCGACGGTTTCCCTGAGACGAGTCAGCGGGGCGGCGTAGGCGATTCCGTGGAGCCCTTCGACCACCTGCGGTCCGCTGGCGCCGAGACCGAGTACGAATCGGCCCCCCGTAAGGTCGTGCAGTGTCAGCGCGGTCATCGCCGTCATCGCGGGGGTCCGAGCCGGGACCTGCATGATGCCCGTGGCCAGCGTGATGCGCTCGGTCTTGTCGGCGAGGTACGCGAGGAGCGTCGCGGAGTCGCTCCACCAAGCCTCCGCGGAGAAGGCCATCGAAGCACCCTGACGCTCCGCGTGTTGCAACCAATCGATCGTCGGACCGATCGTATCTGCTCGCACAGCGCCGAGTTCGATCGCGAAGTTCATCCGGGCTGATCCTGGGTTGTCCCTTCATCCCTTGTGGAGAGGAGGGAGCACGACGGGTCCCGAGCCCCTTCGCGTCGCTCGATACACCAGGTCCCGTCGGGCGCGGCGCGTGACGCGACGGAGGCGCGGCCCGCGGGGCCTCGGGGTCGGGGGCGAGCGGGTCACGCGGCGGGCCGGCGATCGATCTCGGTCGTGTGCGGCGACGGGGGCATCGCGTGCGACCAGTCGATCACGGCACTGCGGATCGACGGGCGCTCGTAGAGGCGGTGGGCGTAGTCGCGGACACGCGGGTGGGGGTCCCACAGCGGCGCGTGCCCCAGCCACTGGATCCGGTACAAGGTCACCCCCCACACACAGTCGGCCAGGGTGAAGGCGCTCCCACACACCCACGGGCCGTCTCGGCGGTCGAGGGTGGAGTCGAGATTCGCGAGCAGCGCGCGAAATTCGTCGAGGACGCCCTCCATGCTCGCGGGGTCTTTCTGGATCGCTTTCCCCGCCATCTCTTTGGCGATCTTGGCCCGGTAGGCGCGGACGAGCGCGGTGTCGTCGCGGTTCTCCTCGATGAGGCGTTCGAGCACGGCGCGCTTTCGGTCGTACACACCGTCCATCGCGTCGATCCAGAAGCCGGGTCGTGGGTCGTTGGCGTGAAAGCCGTACAAGATTCCGGGGTGGGGGATGCCGTCGTTGATGCGGACTTCGTCCCGAACCGGATCGGCGAGCGCCGTCGGGATCATCGGTGGGCTCGGCACTTCGCGCTCGAGGTACTCGAGGATGAGCGCCGAGTCGACGACGGCGCGGCGCCTCTCGAGGTCCACCAGGGTGGGAACGACACAGGCGTCGAAGCCCTCGGTCGCGACCGAGGTCCGCATCGTGTGCGCCTCCGCCAACCGGTCCGCCCGCTCGCCGGCGGCGTGGAGACGCAGGTGCACGTAGCCGGGACGGTAGTTCTCGGTCGGGGCCAGCTCGTGCGCGATGTACGCTGCTCCCTTTTCGGCCAGCAGGGTGCGGACCTTCTGTGAGCAGATCGAGAAACCGAAGTGGTAGAGCTCGAAGCGCGGGGTGCCCGGGCCGATCGTGACCGAGCGCGACGGGTCGGTGAGCTCGTTTCGCGCCGCGTCGCCGTAGCGCTCGAATGCATCCATCACGGTGAGCCGGGGAGCCCCGCGAGGGCCGTTTGGATGTTCGTGATCCAATCCTCGACGCTGGGTCGCGCGTGGACCGCGTCGTGCCAGCGCCGAATGGCCGGATACCCGTCGAGACCCGGAAACTCGCCCAGGATGCCCAGATCGACCGCGCAGAGCGCGGTGATGTCGGCGACGCTGAATCGATCGCACGCCACAAACTCGCTCGTCTCGAGCTGTGTCTCCAGGAGATCGTGAAACGCGCGCATGCCGTTCTTGCCGCGCTCGATCAGATCGGGGATCTGCGGGTCGGTCGCCCTTCCCGGATGGCCGCGCATGACGAAGACCGGAACCTGATTGCGGACGAAGTCGCGGGCCGAGAGCATTCCGTCTTGATCGGCGCGGCGTTCCCAGCTCTCGACGAGGGCCTTTTCGCGGGCGTCTCGTCCCATGAGCGGCGGATCGGGCTGGGTCTCTTCGAAGTAGCGCCAGATCGCCGCGGCCTCGTCGATCCGTGTCCCGTCGTCGAGCTCGAGGACGGGAACGATGCCGCGGGGGTTCACCGCGAGAAAATCCGGCTTCAGGTTCTCACCGACCAGGATGTCGATCTCTTGCGTCTCGACCTCGATGCCTTTCTCGTCGAGGAAGATGCGAACCCGGCGCGGGTTCGGTGCGATCAGGCAGTCGTAGAGTTTCACCGTCTTCGCTCCTCGGATACGTGATGGACGGGGCGTGTCGCTCGAAGCGGCTGGTCGAGCGTCCAGAACGCGGCACACGGGCCCGCCCCGGATCGCGACATTCTCGGCGGTCTCGACGTCTCGATCAACTCGGAGCATCTTGTCGTTGGGGAGGCAGAGGAGTGGAGAGGATCCCGACCACGGGGACACCGGAACCGCCGAAGGCAAGGGGTGGGGCGTCCCCGTCGCGATTCCTCGACGATCCAGCGGGCTCACAACTCGCGGAAATCGCGGCCGAATCGCGCGCGTCGGACGTCGATCGAGGCCCTCGTTTCGCAGATCGACCTCCCAGCGCGGGGAGATCGTCGCCAAGCCGGGCTCGCGGCCGACGGGTCTGGCCGCCCGGTCTTCCGCGCCCGTCTTCGCGCGAGTTGCCCTAGCGTGTCTCCATGTCTTCGGACCCACACCCGGCGCGCCCCCCTTCGACGTCGGACGCGGCGCCGACGCTCGCCGCCGCGGCGGAATCCGCCGCCGCGGTGGCGGAGACGCAAGCGGATCAGGCAGAGCGAGACCGGGCGCTTCCCGCCCCGCTTCTGCGAGCGCTCCACCGACACGGGCTCTTTCGACGCCTGCTCCCGCGGGTCTTGGGGGGCGAGCAGCCCCGGTTCACGAGTTGGCTGGACGCCGTGGAGATCCTCGCCCGCGCCGACGGGAGCTGTGGATGGTGTGTCAACCAGGGAGCGGTGTTCGCGACGGTCGCCGCCTGGCTGGAGCCCTCGGCGGCCGCCGAGCTGTGGGCGTCGCCGAGTACCGTGATCGCGAACGGCACTCCGCAACGATCGCAGGCGCGTCGCGAGGGGGACGTCTTCGTCGTGTCGGGACGCTGGGTGTTCGGGAGCGGGAGCCGGCACGCCTCGCTGTTCGCCGGGTTCGCCCCCGTCGCCGGGGAGGGGCCGGAGCCCCGTCTCTTGATCATGAGACCGGGACAGGTCGAGCTGCTGGACAACTGGTCGGTGAACGGCCTCCGGGGCACCGGGAGCTTCGACTACACGGCCAAAGAAGCCCGCGTCCCGGTGGCGCACAGCCTGGTTCTCGGGGCGGATCGGCCGGTCGATCCCTGGCCGGGCTACACCATCGGTGTGGCGCTGCTGTTCGGGTGTTCGTTCGGGGCGGTGGCGCTCGGCACCTCGCGGCGGGCCCTCGACGAGGCCATCCTCCTGGCGCGGACCCGTCGCGCGCGATTCAGCAAGACCGCGGCGCGCGAAGATCACCACATCCACGATCAGCTCGGGCGCGCCGAGACCCGCTGGGGCGCCGCCCGCGCGTATCTGCACGGTACGGTTTCCGAGGTGTGGGACCAGCTCGCGGCCGAGCCGGAGATCGCGATCCATCAACGCATGCGACTGCGCATGGCGGGGACCCACGCGATGCGCGAAGCCCGCGCCGTGGCGGACCTCGCGGCCAACATCGCGGGCTCGGACGTCGTGCGGGCGGGTCATCCCGTCCATCGTCCCTGGCAGGACACGCTGGTCGCCGCGCAGCACATGCAGGCCCGCAGCGCGCACTACGCATTTCTGGGACAGCACCTGCTCGACCCCGAGCGGAGCGACTTCGGCCCGCTCGTCTAGGGTCGCGCGGAGGACATCGCACGATGGGGCCTCCGTGAGACCTCTCGCGGCAAAGCGGGTACCATCCCGGCACCCACCACCCGACCGCGAAGGGAGCCCGCATGCAGTTCGGAATGCTCTACGAAATGGAAACGCCGCGCCCTTGGAACAAGCGCAGCGAATTCAACGTGTACCACGAGGCGTTGGCCCAGATCGAGCTCGCTGACCGCGTGGGCTTCGACTACGTGTGGGAGGTCGAGCACCACTTCCTCGAGGAGTATTCGCACAGCTCGGCGCCCGAGGTCTTCTACGGTGCCGTCTCCCAGCGCACCAAGAACATCCGCATCGCCCACGGCGTGCGCCTGCTTCCACACCGTTTCAATCACCCGATCAAGGTCGCCGAGCAGGCTGCGGTTCTCGACATCCTGAGCAACGGCCGCATGGACCTCGGCACCGGGCGTTCCACGACCGCCCAAGAGCTCGACGGCTTTGGCGTGGACTACGATCGCACCCGTCTCGAGGTCCGCGAGGCGCTCGACGTGATCGTCAAAGCCTGGACCGAGGAGATCCTCGAGTACAAGGGCGAAACCATCGAGATCCCCGCCCGGATGGTGGTTCCGAAGCCCATCCAGGAGCCGCATCCGCCGATGTGGATGGCCTGTGTCGCACCCGACAGCTACGAGATGGCGGCCGATCGCGGTCTCGGTGTTCTGAGCTTCAGCTTCAACTGGGAAGGGGTGCAGGCCTCGATCGAGGCGTATCGCAAAGCCTGCCCCAAGCGCTCGGACCAGGTCGTCAAGGTCGTGAACGAGCGCTTCGCAGGTCTGGTGATCTGTCACGTCGCGGAGAGCAAGGAAGAAGAAGCGGTCGGGATCGACGGCGCGCGCTGGTTCCTCCACAACATCGCCAAGCTCTTCGAGCCGCTGATGGTGAAGAACGAGCTCTACTCCTACGAGTACCTCCGCCGGCTCTTCGATCTCGAAGCCGACGCCAACGACCTGAGCGACGCCGAGCTCAAGGCGCACCCGATGGTGGTCGTGGGCAACCCCGACGAGGTGAACCGAAAGCTCGAGTATTTCCACGACTCCGGGCTCGACCAGATCATCTTCTTCAAACAGGCGGGACGGATCCCGCACCAGAACATCATGCGTTCGATCGAGCGGATCGGGAAGTACGTGATTCCCCACTATGCTCCGCACAAGGCGACCGCGATCGAGGTCGCCTCGTAGCGGGCGGCGAGGAGCGAGCCATGGGCGAAGCCGAACTCGTCGTCGTCGACGACCCGCGACCGAAGATCCGCCGTCTCACCTTGAACCGGCCCGAGAAGCGCAACGCGCTCTCGAACGCGCTCCGGGGGCAGCTCTTCGCGGCCCTCGAAGCCGGCGACCGCGACCCCTCGGTGCACGTCATGGTGCTCCGCGGGGCCGGTACGTGCTTCTCATCGGGCTACGACCTGGCCTCCGACGTCGCGAAGGACCAGCCCTTCTTTTCGGCCGGGGGCGACGGGAACTGGCCGCGCCACGTCGTCGACGGCGCCTTCAAGATCTGGGACCTGGCGAAACCCGTGATCGCTCAGGTCCACGGCTATTGTCTCGCCGGTGGCTCCGAGCTGATGGCCGCCTGCGACCTCGTGTACGTGTCCGAGGACGCCCAGATCGGCTACCCCCCGGTGCGTCTGATGAGCCCGCCCGACAACCAGTTCCACGCGTGGCTCGCGGGCTTTCGCAACGCCATGGAGCTGATGCTCACCGGCGACTCGGTCGACGGTGCCGAGGCCGTACGGATGGGGCTGGCCAATCGCTGCTTTGGAAACGACGAGCTCGAAGCCAAGGTGCTCGAGATGGCCGAGCGGATCGCCATGTTGCCCCCCGACATCCAGCAGCTCAACAAACGGTCGATTCACCGGGCCATGGAGATCCAGGGCATCCGCGCCGCGATCCGAGCCGGTACCGAGCTCCAGACCCTGGGTTTCCACCAGCGGTCCTCGCGCGAGTACATGAAGGAGTTCGCCAAGGGCGTCACCCACGCGCTCGACCAGCGCGACAAGCAGTTCGGCGACTACCGCACGGGCGCTTCGAAGGACTGAAGGATCGACACGACGGCGGGGCGCCTCGCTCAGCCCGAGAACTCGGGGATGAGACACCGCGAAGGCCTCGACCGCGATCAGTCGCGTTTGCGCTCGCCGTAGTCGCCGAAGGGCGCGTCGCGTTCCGAGATCACCTGGCGGAATCCCTTCTCGCGAAAGCTCTCGACCCACCGGTAGGCCTCCTCGGTGTGGCGCGTGACTCCGTCGAAGAGCGTGCCCAGCAGCTGCGTGGTGCGCAGACCCATGTTCTCGAAGCTCTGGTTGATCAGGAGCTTGTTCAGCGCGAGCTGGTTCGCCGGGATGTGTTCGAGGCGGCGCGCGTGCGCCTCGATGCGTTCCGCAATCTCGTCGGGCGGGCACACGTAGGAGACGAGGCCAACGCGGTGGGCCGTGGCCGCGTCGATCGCATCACCCGACAGCAGAAACTGCTTCGCGTGTTCCAGCCCGAGCCGATACACCCAGAGCATCGTGGTCGGGGTCCCATAGATCCGCGACGGCGCGTATCCGATATACGCGTCTTCGGCCATGTACAACAGGTCGCAGCACAGGATCAGGTCGGTCGCGCCGCCGACGGCCCATCCGTGGATCTGCCCGAGCACCGGCTTGGGACACTCCCAGATCTTCATGAAGCGGCGGACGTTGTGTCCCATGAACTGGAGGTCGCGGACCGGGTCCCAGGCGCCCTCGCGCGGCTCCGGCCCCGGGGCGTCGTAGGGGCTCCCCCACCGGTCCCCGCCCTCGCCGGGGTTCAGGTCGTAGCCGCCGGTCAACGCGCGGCCGGCGCCGCGGAGCACGATGGAGCGTACCGGGCGGGACGCGGTCGCGCGGTCGACCGCGTCGGCGACGCCCTGCACGGTGCTCTCGGTGAGCGTGTTCATCTTGTCCGGACGGTTGAGCGTCACGATCGCGACGCTTCCCCTCTCTTCGTACAACACCGTGGGCTCGGGCATCGGATCGATCAACGCCCCGGGAACCGCTCGTCCAGCCATCTGCTCACGATCTGCATCGCCTGCACACGGCCGGCCGGCGGCATGCCGAAGTGGCCGGCCTCGGCGTAGTCGATCGTCTTGTCCTGGGCGGGTGACGCGGAGTACATCGCCTCGATGGTGTCGGGGAAGCAGGCGTTGTCCGCGGTGTAGGCGATCGCCAACGTCGGCAGCGTGAGCTTCGGGAGGTTGGCCATCAGGTCGGCGCGCGAGGAGAGACCCGACCAGGTGCTGAGCCACGCCCGAGGGGTCTGGAGACACGCGAAGCCGCCTTCCATGTAGTTCACGCGATCCGGGCGGGGCGAGACGATCGAGCCGACCTCCCGCGTCGAGGATTTCGCGTGGAGGGAGAGATCGCAGTAAGCCGGGTGCGCCTCGGTGCGCGCGATCCGCATGTAGCGGCCCACGACCGCGCGCCGCGAGATGAAGGTGCGTCGCTCGGGGGGGAGCGACTGGAAACCGGGCTCCTGGGTCAAGGTCTTGTAGTGGGCCTGCTCTTCGATGTAGCCGCGGGCGATCGCGTCGAGTCGCGCCGCACGCGCGCGCTGAGCGGCGTAGTAGCGGGCGAGGAACTCCTCGCTGTAGCGGCTCTGTTGCGGGGGCTCGCGGAAGCCGTTGGCGGGGTTGTACATATCGAGGTTCGGGTCGCAGGAGAGCGGGTCGTTCTCGTCGGTGACCGAGGGGTCGATCATGCCCGTCAGCACGTCTCCTTCCCCCATGTGCACCGCGAGGTGCACGATGCCGTCGGCGGCGGGCATCTCGAGCTCGTTGAGGTCGTAGGGATCGCCGGCCGGCGTGTCGGTCAAGCGGCCCGTCGGCGGCGTCACGGCTTGCGCCTGGTAGAAGCCGTAGAGCGACCCACCGCCGCTGTTGCCAAAGAGGACGACGTGCTCGAACCCCCGCTCTTCGCGTAGGAAGCGCATTCCCGCCGCGATGTCGGCCAGGAGCATCTCGTGGATGCACGCGACGTCGTTGTTGGGCCAGCGGCCCTGCTGGCCGAACGTGGCATATCCGGCCTCGAGGAGCGCGGGCATGCCGTAGTGCCGGCTCATGTCGGCCCGCGGGTGCATGAAGCACACGACGGTCTTCTCGTCACCCCGCGTGTAGAGCACACCACGCGAGGTGGCGCCGTCGTGCGCGGTGAGCGGAACGACCTCCTGCTCGGTTCCCAAAGGAAGGGTCGCAAAGTCGATGAGCCCGAAGCCGGGGGACGCGACCGAAACGCTCGATTCCGTGTCTGCCATCTTCGCTCACTTTCGATCTGGAGGATGGGCGCATGGTACCAAGCGGAGGCCGCCGGGCCCCGGGTGAGGCGCCGCCCTCCGGCCCGCGCGGCGCCGTCGGTTGCGAAGGGCCGCAGCCTTCCCTTGCGCTTCTGCGACACGCGTGTCGCTCGCGGAGCAGCGCCGCGTTTCCGTTGTATCGTTCCCATCGACCGGGGAACGCGACCACCGGGGCTCCCACCGATTCGCTCCTACGCCTTCGCGGAGCACGGGGCTCCCGGGAAACGCGAGAGGACGACGCAAAGGAGTTGACGACCATGGAGATCCCCCGCGTGGGTCTGGAGGAGGCCGGCACCACCGGCCTCGGGCTTCTGGACGCCGCCGGGTGTCTGGTCGTCACCGGCGTGACGACGGAGACCCAGCGCCTGGCGCTCCAGTCCGAGCTGGACGACGCCATGAGTCGCACACCGGTGGACACCCGCGACGATTCCGGGGCCTTCTACCCGGGCCACACACGACGTGTGATCTCGCTCATCGCACTTTCTGAAACGGCACGCGTGTTCGTGATGCACCCGATGGTCAAATCGGCCTGCGACCACTTCCTCCTGCCCAACTGCAGCCCGGGCGGTCGCTACCAGCTCCATGTGGGTGCAGCCGTCCAGATCGGCCCTGGGGCCCGCACACAGGTGCTTCACCGCGAGGAGGACACCTTTCCCTTCTTCGCCGTGCCGCGACCGAACCTGGTCCTGGCGACGATGTGGGCGGTCTCCGACTTCACCGCGGACAACGGCGGCACGCGATTGGTCCCCGGGAGCCACCGGTGGCCGGCGGAGCGGCGCGCGCGACCAGACGAGATCCGGGCGGCGGAGATGGAGGCGGGCTCGGTGCTCTTCTGGCTGGGAGGCACTCTGCACGGAGGTGGCGCGAACACGTCGGCCGACTGGCGCTACGGCGTGATCCTGACCTACTCGCTGGGCTGGCTTCGGCAAGAGGAGAACCAGTCGCTCGCCGTCCCGCCCGATCTCGCGGAGACCCTGTCACCGGAGCTGTTGGACATGATCGGCAACACGCCGAACGGCGCGTTGGGCTTCCACGCCGCGGAAGGACTGGCTTCGGCCGAGATCGAGAGCACGGCCCAGTCCTTGGTGGACACCAACGGGTAGGCGGCGCGTCGCGTCGGTCGACGCGGGGATCGACTCGCTTCGGGATCGCATGGGGTCTCGCGCGGTGCGGGCGCGTCTCAGGGACCGGGACGAGGAAGCGCGGGTGTGAGTGGGGCAGGGCTGAGAGACGAACTCGAAAGGGCGGAACGGTCGGTCGACGCGGTCCTCGAGGGGGGCGCCCGGTGGATCGGCCTCGAGGGCGAGCCGGGGATCGGCAAGACCCACACCGCGCAGCGTCTGCTCGCCTACGCCGGGGAGCGTGGCGCCCGGTGCCACGAGGGTCGCTGTGCCGAAGGGGGTGGGGCACCGCCCTACTGGCCGTGGTGGCGGGTGCTGCGCGGACTCCGCCGGGACGCCCCCGATCTCTTCGCCGAGCTCCCCACCCCGGTCGTCGCGGCGTTGGCCGAGCTGCTGCCCGAGCTGCGAACGGACCACCCCGGTCTGCCCGCGCTCCCCGAGGTCGACGCCGAGCAAGCCCGGTTCCGGCTCTTCGACGCCGTCACGCAGTTGCTGGTGGTGGCGGCGGCGGGGAACGGCCTCGCGCTTCTCATCGACGACCTGCAGTGGGCCGACGAGGCGTCGCTGCTCCTCTTCGAGTTCCTGCTCCGCGAAGCCTCCGACGCCCGGCTCCTCCTCGTCACGACATGCCGGAGCGCGGAGGTGGCGGACCGCGAATCGGTGGAGCGCGCTCTGTCGAGCGCCCGTCGCACCCCGCACGCGCAGACCCTCTCGCTCCGAGGCATGGAGCTCGAGGAGGTGCGGGCGCTGGCCGAGAAGATCACGGGCGGCGCGGTGTCGACCGTGGCGGCCGAGACGATCCTGCGGAGGACGGGGGGGAACCCGCTCTTCGTGGGGGAGATCGTCCGACACGTCCAGGAGACCGGAGCCGCGGACACCCTGGGCGGCGACGACCCCTCGTCGCTCGCGCGGATGCGTCTCCCCGGCGGTGTGCGCGCCGTCATCGAGCGGCGGCTCGAGCGTCTCGACGCCGGAGGTCTGGCGATCCTGCGGCTCGCGGCGGTTTCGGGCGCGGAGGTGGACCCCTTCCTCTTGGCGCCCCTGGTCGGCCAGACGCCCGCCGGACTTCTGGAAGAGCTCGACCCCGCGCGGGACGCCGAGCTCCTTCGCGAGGACGAGGGCCGTCCCGGGCGGCTGCGCTTCTCCCACGCGCTGATCCGCGAGACGATCTACGAGTCCCTGTCGCCCGCGCTGCGGGTCGATCTCCACCGTCAGATCGCCGACCGCCTCGAAGCCCTCGCGGGCGATGCGCTCGAGATGCACCTCGACGCGCTGGCGGTCCATCGCGCCCAGTCCTGTATCGACACGCGCGACGCCGAAGCGGCCATCGCGACCGCGGTATCGGCCGCGCGCCACTCGGCCGATCGTCTCGCCTTCGAGCAAAGTGCCGACCACTACCGGCGAGCGCTTTCGATCCTCGAGACCTACGCGCCCGACGAGCGGCGTCGCTGCGTGCTGTTGTTGGCGCTGGGCGACGCACGGGCCTGTGTCGCCGTGTACGACACGAAGGCCTCGGAGGCGTTCGAGCAGGTGGCCGCGAGCCCGGTGGCGCAACGCGACCCCGTGGTGTTCGCGCGCGCCGCGCTGGGCCTCGCGGGCGCGGGGGGTCGGGTGCACGAGGTGGGTCGCTCCGACCCGGAGCGGGTCCGCATGCTCGACCAGGCGCACACCCGTCTGCCCCCCGAGGAGCCGGGCTTGCGCGCCCGGGTGGCGGCCCAACTCGCGACCGAGCTCTGTTTCAGCCGGAGCCGCGAGCGCGTGCCACCGCTCAGCGACGAGGCACTCCGGCTCGCGGAAGGGGTCGGCGATCCGGCGCTCCGCGCCTTCGTGCTCGACCGGCGCCACTGGGCGTTCTGGGGCCCGGAGAACGCCGAGCAGCGGTTGGAGATCGCCCTGCAGATCGCTGCGCTCGCCGAGGAGGGCGGCGACCGCGACCTCCTGATGCGCGCCCATCACTTCCTCTTCATCGACGCACTCGAGATCGGCGACATCGACGGCGTCGACCGAGAGCTCGAGGCCCAAGACCTCCTGAGCGCCGAGCTGGGTCTCCCGCTCTACCGCTGGTGGAGCAAGCTCGGGTGGGCCTGCCGGTCGATCATCACGGGACGCTTCGACGAGGCGGCGGCCCTGGCGGGCGAAGCCGTCCAGGTGGGACAGCTCGCGGAGCGGGACAACGCCCTGCTCTCCTTCAGCGCGCAGATGGGGGTCATCGTGCGCGAGAAGGACCGGATGGAGGAAGCGCCGGTCCGGGAGATGGTGGAGCAGTTCCCCGAGATGGCCGCGTGGCGCTGCGCCCTCGCCGTGGCGTGCGTGGAGTCCGACAACGACGCGGCCGCGCGCGAGGAGATCGAGCGGCTCGCCGGGCGGCGTTTCGAGGACATCCCGCGCGATGCGCTCTGGTTGACCTCGATGTCCTTCGCCGCCGAGGCGAGCGCCGCCCTCGAAGACGAGAACGCCGCCTCGATCCTCTACGAGCGCCTCCTCCCCTACGCCGACCGCTGCGCCGTGTTCGGCTACGGGGTCGCGTGCACGGGCTCGGCGTCCCGGTTTCTGGGGATGTTGGCCACCACGATCGGCCGTTTCGACGACGCCGAGGCCCACCTCCGCGTGGCGCACGAAGTGAACCTCAGCATGAACGCGCGGCCCTGGCTGGCGCACGTCGAGTACGAGTACGCGCGTATGCGGCTGCGGCGCAACGCCCCGGGTGACCGCGAGGCGGCGGCACAGCAGATCGAACGGGCGCGGCAGAGCGCCGAGTCGCTCGGGATGGGGAACCTGCAGCGGAAGCTCGGGGCGCTGCGGAGCCAAGCCGAGGCGGGGGGGCTCGCGAGGCCGGCGGAACCCGGCGGGGTGCGGGCGATGCCGTCCTTGGCCGCGCCGGGTCGCCCGGTCACGCTGGTGTTCAGCGACGTCGTCGGCTTTACGGAGATGACCAACGACCTCGGCGACGAGGCCTCCTACCGTGTCATGGGCGAACACAACGCGGTCGTCCGCGAGCTGTTGGCGAAGCACGGCGGGTACGAGGTGGAGCTCCTGGGCGACGGCTTCCTGCTCGCCTTCGCGTCGCCCGCGGCGGCGATCGCGTGTACGCAAGAGCTGCGCCGCCGCCTGGCGAGGGACGGAGCGACGAGCCGGCCGCTCCAGGTGCGGGTCGGCATCCACACCGGGGAGGCCATCCAGGAGTTCGATCGCTTCTTCGGGCGGAGCGTGATCCTGGCGTCGCGTCTCTCCGCCTCGGCGGAGCCGGGGGAGATCCTGGTCTCCGATGCGGTCCACCAGCAGCTTTCCGACGAGACCGCCGCCGCGGCGTCGCCGCGGATGGTGCACCTGAAGGGGTTCTCGGAGCCCCAGCGGGTGTGGGAGGTGGGAAGCAGGCCCTGAGCCCGTCGCGGGCTCCCCGACGTCCGGCCGAGTCGATTTCGGCCCGGCTCCTCCTAGCCCGTGGGTCGCGGCCGCGGTCCGGGAGCGGGGGGACCCGGGTACGGGCTCCCTCCCGGGTCGCCCGCTCCCCGGGCGGGCGGAGCCGGCGCAGGTCGAGCGGGGCGGCGGAGCAGCTCGGCGACGAAACGCTGGAAGGGCGCGCTGAACGCCGGCGCCTCCTCGGCCCACCAGCGCCGCGTCCCCGGCGAGGCGAAGGTGCGCTCGATCCGCGAGGCCCACGGGTGCCAGTGGGCCTCGTCCAGGGTGCCGTTGCGGTACTGGAAGTAGAGGTTCTCGAAGTTGCGCGCGAGGCTCAGGAGCAGGAACCCGAACTGCACACGCTCCTCCTCCGAGAGCGTCTCGGCGTTCCGCACACCGCGGTGGAAGAGCATGGCCAGGGCGGGATCGCTGCCCGCCGTCCGCGTCCAGTCGGCGATCGACGTCATCGCGGCTTGATAGCTGTGGGCGCGGGTCGACCGCGTGTTGTGGCGGATCTGGAGCGAGAGGTAGACGAGCGCCACGATCGTCGCGACGGCGCCGATGAGCTCGCTGGTCGACCCGATCGCATCCCAATACATCCCCGATGCCTCACCTCCCGCGTCACGGCACGTGCACAGAACATGCCCACGCTCCCGGCCGCCGCGTCGTCCCGATCGTGGTCGCAAGCCGGCACAACTCGGCCGCGAATGCGGCGATCCGGTGACGGACCCGGCCCCGTGGTGCTCAAGATGGAGTCGCCGCTGACTACGAGATGATCGGCGTGAGCTCCGTCCGCCGCCGAGCCCGGGGGGGGTGGGCGCCGTCCTCCGCCGAGGGTCAATCCGACGGTCTCGGGGTGGTCCTCGGCGCGCTCGGATGGTGATGGTACGTTAGGGGCTCCCCAAACACCGAGGAGACCCGTGATGGCGAACGCACCCCGACCCCCCACCCAGACCGCAGAGGAAGCAGGCTACGACTACGAGGTGATCGTGGTCGGCGCAGGGGTGTCGGGGATCTATCAGATCAAGCGGCTCCGCGATCTGGGCGTGCGCGCGACGGTGATCGACTCCAACGACGGGCCGGGCGGCACCTGGTGGAACAACCGCTATCCGGGCGCCCGCTTCGACTCCGAGAGCTACACCTACGGCTACTCGTTCTCCCAGGAGATCCTGGACGAGTGGCACTGGACCGAGCGCTTCTCCCCCCAGCCCGAGACGCTCCGCTACCTGAACTTCGTGATCGACAAGCTCGACCTGCGCGAGCACATGCAGTTCGGGGTGCGGGCCGACGCGATGACCTTCGACGAAGAGCGCGATCTCTGGACGCTCTCGCTCGACGATGGCCGCGAGCTCAGCACGCGTTTCGTCGTCTCGGCGATGGGCCCGCTCTCGATGCCCACCCTGCCCAAGATCGAAGGGATGGACGACTTCGAGGGGATCTCCTTCCACTCGGCCAACTGGCCCCACGATCCGCCCTCCCTCGCCGGCAAGCGCGTCGGCATCATCGGCACCGGCGCGACGGCGATCCAGATCATCCCGGAGGTCGCGAAGGAGGCGGGGCACCTCACGGTCTTCCAGCGCCGCGCCAACTGGGCGGCCCCGCTCAACAACAGCCCGATCGACGAAGACGAGATGAACGCGATCCGCGCCCGCTACCGCGAGATCTTCGAGAAATGCGCGAGCACGCCGGCGGCCTTCGAGCACGAGCCGGATCCGCGCAGCTTCTACGACGTCTCCCCCGAGGAGCGCCGCGAGCTGTGGGACAAGCTCTACGACGAGCCCGGCTTCGGCATCCACCTCGCGAACTTCCTGGAGATCTTCACCGACGAAGAAGCGAACGCGGAGATCTCCGAGTACATCGCCGAGCGGATCCGCGGGCGTGTCGACGATCCCGAGGTCGCCGAGCTCTTGATCCCCAAGGACCACGGCTTCGGGGTGCAGCGTCTCCCCCTGGAGACCGGGTACTACGAGGCCTACAACCGGGACAACGTCGAGCTCGTCGACATCGCCACGGCGCCGATCGAGCGGATCACGGAAACGGGGCTGCGCACGACCGAGCGCGAGTTCGAGTTCGACGTGCTCGTCTACTCGACGGGGTTCGACGCGTTCACCGGTGCCTACGACCGCGTGGACATCCGCGGTCTCGGCGGAGTCAAGCTCAGCGACTTGTGGGCTCGCGGGCCCGAGACCTACCTGGGCATGCTGATCCACGACATCCCGAACCTGGTCATGCTGGGCGGGCCGCAGATCGCGGCGGCCAACTTCCCGCGCGGCTCCGAGGTGGCGGTGGACTGGGTGACACCGCTCTTCGAGCACATGTGGGAGCACGGCCATACCCGCTTCAACGCCACCGAGGCGGTCCAGCAGGCGTGGACCGAGGAGGTCAAGCAGGGCTACGCGGGGCTCCTAATCCGCAAGGCGAAGAGCTGGATCACCGGGTACAACTCGAACCTCGAGGGCCACGAGTACGGCCACACCCGCTACAACCTCTTCCCGCTGGGCGGTGTCGAGTACGCGAAGCGTCTCCAGACGGCGGCTGCGGACGACTACTCGGGGATCGACCTCTCGTCCTAGCGCCGGTCGCGCGAATCGCGCGACCGGCCTGCGCTCAGACGTCGTCGTGCTTGCAGAGCCGTAGCACCGTGGGGCGGACCAAGCGCTCGAAGTCGTCGAAGCGCATGCGGAAGGCGTGCTCGTGGTCGCCTCCGTTGAAGGTGATCTCTTCGTCACCCGCGATCATGTGGCTGACGTAGACGGGGATGCCGTAGATCGGGCCGAAGGGTGGCGCGGCGCCGACCTCGCAATCGGGGCAGAGCGCCTCGATCTCGGTCTCCCGGGCTTTGCGCACCGAGCCGGCGTCGAGCCCCCGACGCACCTTCGAGAGCGCGACCTCCCGGGAGGCCGGGACGACCGCGATCGCCGGCTCGTCGTCGACCATGAGGAAGACGGTCTTGGCGAAGTCGTCGAGGGGTGTGTCGGTGTGGGCAGCCGTGGCCCGGGCGTGGATGTCGTGTTGGTGCCGGATCAAGTGGTAGGGCACCTCGGCGTCGTCGAGATAGCGTCGAAAGCGCGCGACCGGTTCCATGGAGTCCTCCTGTCCAGGGTGCTCGCGAGGAAGAAGGGTGCAGACTCCGTGCCGAACGGGGCGCGCGACCCGTGTGTCCCCGTGACCCGGGGTGCGACGATTCGCCTCAGCGCCGCACCCGCCCTGTGACGAGTGGACCGGCGCCGCTCCCCCGACTTGGCTCGGGCTTTGCAGACCACTGCGTGGCGAGTGGTGAGAGACGGGAGGTTCCAATGGGTGAGCGGTACGCGGCGATCGGATTCGCGCTCGCCGTGCTCGGGGGCACGGCGCCGGCAGGGGCCCAAGAGACCCAGGACCTGCTGCAGAGCGTCGCCGACGTCGGTCACGACACCTACGCGCTCTACTGCGAGGTCTGCCACGGGGAGAGCGGCCGGGGCGACGGCCCCGCCGCGCCCGCTCTGGCCGTCGCGCCGGTCGACCTGACGACCCTCGCGGAGCGACGCGGTGGCTTCTCCGCCGACTCGGTCGCCGAGTTCATCGACGGCCGCTATGCGCCCCGCGCCCACGGGCCGCAGCACATGCCGATCTGGGGCCGACGCTTCGATCGAGGCGCGCCGGCGGGCCGGGGGCGGGACACCCAGGTGCGCGCCCAGGTCTACGCGCTGGTCGCGTACCTCCAGACCTTGCAGCGCGAGCCGTCTCCACCCGAAGCCGAGGCCCCCGAACCGGGCGGCGACATCGCGGACGTCGGGTGGTGGCTCTATATCCGCAACTGCGCCATCTGCCACGGATACGCCCGCCGGGGCGACGGCGCGCTGGCGCCGCTCCTCGCGACCCCCCCGCCGGATCTCACCCGGATCGCGGAGCGCCGCGGCGCCGACTTCCCGGCCCTCGAGGTCGCCGAGTGGGTGGACGGCCGTCGCGGCAGCGGGGCCCACGGATCCCGCGAGATGCCGGTCTGGGGCGAGCGGCTGGGGCGCAACCTCCCCGCCGCCCCCGGCCGCCAAGCCGCCATCCGCGGCGAGGGCCAGCTCCTCGTGGCCTACCTGCGCTCGATCCAGCGCAAGGGGGACGACTCGCCGTAGCCGCGCCCGACGTCTACCCGCCCGTGTCGCGGGGGAGGTAGCGGTCGAGGGCCTTGTGGAAGTTCACGATGCGGATTTCCTGCTTGCTCAGGGTGACGTGCTCGAGATCGCCGGCGGCGAGCCCGGCCTGCACTTCCGGCAGAAAATCCGTGTCCTGGTCGACGACCTCGCCGAGGCTCACCTCGCCCTCGGCGTAGTCTTCGTGCTGGGCGCGTCGCGCTCGTCGTTCCTCCGGATCCCCGATCAGCTCGATCAGCAGGAGGTCGATCGTGCACTGGCCGGGGTCGGTGGCGTGGGGCCGGAAGCGCAGGAACATGTTGAGCCCGGCGTAGCAGTTCATCACCACGTTCGGGAAGAGATGGAACTGGTGGTTGTCGAGGAACTGCTCCTCGCGCAGACCCGAGAGGTCGAAGCCCTTGTCTTCGAGCCCCTTCCGCGCCATCTCCAGGAAGACGTCGCGGACGCTCGACCCGCCCGGGAGCACGAGCTCCCCGGCGCCGTTGGTGAACTTCCGCCGCAACGCGCCGGCGGTCTCCTCTCCCGCCGAGCGGTGGTCGCGACTCCGCACCCCGACGCCCTGGGCCATCATCGCGATGAAGGCCTCGAGACGTTCGATCTCGCCCACCCGGTCGCCGAGACGTTCGCTCGACACCGCCGTCGGCACGATCATCCAGCTGTGACGCCCGAGGCCCTCGAAGTAGGTGTTGACGTCGTCGAGGGTGGAGAGCAACTCGGGGTGCACCGCGTGGACGTGGTACATCTCGACAAAGGCCTCGACGAGGACCTTCCAGTTCGCCGAACACGGCATCGAGACGTCGAGGGTGGTGACCGCCTCCTCGAAGCGGTAGGGCGCGAGGAGCGCGGGCACCTCTCCGAGGAAGGCGTCCAGGCTCTCGGGCGGGTGTGCGTCGGGATAGAGGAAGACGAAGCCCGCGCAGGATCCGACGGCGACCTCCGAGAGCCCGTAGGCCGCGTCGTCGAGGGGGCAGAAGGTGTCGCGATCGGTCACCTCGCGCAGCCGACCGTCGAGATCGTAGGACCAGCGGTGATAGGGGCAGGTCACGCGTCGGCCGGTGTTGCCCCGTCCGCTACAGAGCCGGGTGCCCCGGTGGCGGCAGCTGTTGTGGAAGGCCCGGATCGCCCCGTCACCGCCTCGGAGCACGAGAAAAGAGCGCTTGCCCAGGTCGTAGACCAGGTAGTCCCCGGCTTCGGGGACCTGGCTCTCGCGACACACCAGATGCCAGGTACGCGACCACAGGAGCTCGAACTCTCGCTCGAGAAAGCCGGAGTCCGTGTATCGGCTGGTGGGGACCCGCGTGTCCACAGGGTCGAGCGGAGTATCGCGCGGCGTCTTGGCGCCGCGGGGCGGGGTGTACCAATCCCGCGTCGTGACGGGGTCGTTCTCGGACATGTCTTCCGACGGAGTGTCGGCTCCACCACCGGAGCCGGTGTCCACCGGACGATATCCCGCGCCCCCGACGAAACCAACATCGAGAGCCAACCCCTCCTTCGCGGTGCCCAGGGGACCACTGCACGGCGACTGCCGCTCGGATGCAGGTCGGTTGCGGGGGCCACGCGGGTTGCTCGGGCGTGATCTCCCCGGCGCGCACATCGTTCGACGCCCCGCGTCGTCTCGCGTAGCCTGCCCGTGGCTCTTTCGCGTTCGTGCCGAGGTCTCCCCGTTGTCGAAGCGGTCCGCAACGAAGACACCGACTCCCTGGATCCGCGTGGCCGACCTTCCGCGTGTGGCTGCGTTGGGAGTGGGGGGCGTCGCCGCGGTGCTCACCCCGCGGCGTTTCGATCCGGCGGTCGCCGAGATGCTGACCCGGCTCCACCAGGTGGCGGCGCCACGCACAGCCGAGCGTGTCTACGCGCGAATGCGCGCGACGCTTCCCGCGCTCCCCGACCAGGAGGCGCGCGAAGCGACGCGGGCGTGGACGCGGATGCGTCTCGAAGACACCTGGGGTCGCTTGCGCGGGCTCCGCCGCCGCGCCTGGCACCCCGAGATCGAAGTCGAGGGCATCGACTCCGTCCGCGCGGCACGCCGTGCGGGACGCGGTGTCGTTCTCTGGGGCATGCGTTTCGCCAGCGCCACGGCGATCAAACAGGGCTTCGACCAAGAGGGGCTCCCCTTGGTCCACGTGAGCCGGGTCGACCACGGCGCGCCGTCGACGAGCGCGCTCGGGCTGCGGACGGCGTCGTGGTTCTGCCGGGCGGAGAATCCCTATCTCGCCGATCGCGTGCAGATTCCCCTGGACGGCTCGCCGCGCTACCTGATGCGTCTTCGTCACCACCTCCGCCGCGGGGCCTGTGTGTCGATCTTTGGCGAGCACGAGGGGGTCCAGAACGTCGAGGCCAAGGTCCTGGGCACCCCCCGCTTCTTCGCGCCGGGGGCGCCCTCCCTCGCCTGGCTCGAGGACGCCGCGCTGTTCAGCGTCTACGCCCTCCGGACCGGCCCCTACCGCTACCGCGTGGTCGTCGACCCGGAGATCCCCGTGCGCCGCAAGCAACCGCGCAAGGCGTTCGTCGAAGACGCCGTCGGCGAGTTCGCCGGTCGTCTCGAGCGTCTCATCGTCGCGCACCCGGCGGACTGGCAGGGCTGGCTCTACCACCGCTTCGAGGGCGACCCGCCGTGAGCGCCGGACACTGGGATCGCGTCGCGATGCGCTTTGCGGGACGGCGCCACTACCTCGACGGCTTTCTCTCGGAGATGAAGCGCCGGGCCTATCTCGAGCTCTTCGAGCGCTGGGCGGGGTCGAGCCCCAGACGTGTGCTGAAGACCGACCTGTTCGAGGAGGCGACCGACGCCGGCGTGCTGCTCGACGCGTTGGCGGAACACGGTGCCCAGGTGTACGGGATGGACGTCTCGCCGACCTGTGCTCGGCAGGCCGCCGCGCGGATCGAGGACGCCCGGGGGAAGGTGTTGGCGGGGGACGCCCGGCGGCTGCCCTTCGGGGCGGGAAGCTTCGACCTCGTGGTGTCGCCGTCGACGCTCGACCACTTTCCCGATCCCAACGACCTCGGGGTCAGCCTCCGGGAGATCGCCCGGGTCCTCGCTCCCGACGGACGGCTGATCATCACCCTCGACAACCGGCAGAACGTCACCGACTGGATGCTGCGCCTGGCAAGACGACTCGGGCTCGTGCCCTACTTCCTCGGACGCTCCTACGCGGTGTCGGAACTCGAAGCCGAGCTGGAGCGGGTCGGTCTCGAAGTGAGCGACACCGCGGCGATCCTCCACAATCCCCGGCTCTTTGCGGTCGGCGCGGTGGCGCTCGCGCGGAGACTTCCCTTCCGCGGCGCCAACGCGATCGTCCGATCGACTCTCGAGTCGATGCAACGATTCGGGTCGACCCGTTGGCGCTTCCGAACAGGGAGCTTTGTCGCCGCCTGCGCCGTCCAACGCGCAGACGAGCGCACCGTGACCGGCCGGCGGCCGCTGCGCGCGGTGGGCCCCTCCGGGCCCTTGCGGGCCGGAGGGCCTGGGCGCGCCGGCCCCTAGTCGCGCGTCACCACCAGCGACGAGTTCTGCCCGCCGAAGCCGAAGGCGTTCACCTGCAGCGTGTCGAGCCGGCCCGGTGCGGGCTCCTTGATCACGGCGTGGAGCGCGTCGACCTCGGGCATCAGATCGGCGTCGTCGTAGGTGCCAGCGGTGGGCATGAGCGCGTTCTCGTGCATGCTGTAGAGCCCCACCAGGAGACCGAGGGCGCCGGCGGGGCCGTGGGGGTGGCCGAAGTTGCCCTTCGGCGACATCACCCGCATCGGCGTCTCGCGCCCGCCGTAGATCCGGTTGAGCGCGGCGAGCTCGGCGATGTCGCCCACCGGGGTGCCGGTGCCGTGGGCCACCACGGCGTCGACGGCGTCGGCGCCGCCCGGGAGCGCCGCGCTCTGGAGAGCCATCTCCATCACCCGCTGCTCCCAGCGGCCTTCGGGCTCGGGGGAGGAGGGGTGGTAGCCGTCGGCGAGGGTCGCGTAGCCGCGCAGCCGGCCGTAGACCGTGGCGCCCCGCGCCCGCGCGCGCTCGGCGCGCTCGAGGACGAACATCCCGGCACCCTCGCCCAGCATCACCCCGAAGCGTTCGGCGTTGAAGGGGCGACAGGTCTTGTAGGGATCGGGCTGCGGCGTGAACATCTTGTTGTTGCGGGCGCCGAAGAAGACCAGCGGGCTGATCGCGCAGTCGGTGCCGCCGGTGATCGCGACGTCGATCTCCCCCGACTCGATCATCCGCGCGGCGATCCCCATGGCGTCGTGGGAGGACGCGCAGGCGGTGGCGATGGCGAGCTGCGGGCCG